>NZ_JBKJHD010000004.1:0-240622 GCF_046613695.1 Flavobacterium sp. RHBU_24
TTATTAATACTATTAAAATGAAAAAAACTTTTTTTGCCATCCTGATGCTTTTTCTCTCAATAGCATCATTCGCACAGAAGATATCCCCTGACAATATCATCGGTATATGGAAATGTGAAGAATACAAAATCGAAATTTTTAAAAACGGCGGTACCTATTCGGCAAAGCTTCTATGGGCTAAAGATATGTTTGAAGCGGATGGGAAAACCCCGAAAAAGGACGACCAGAATCCTGATGAAAAGCTGAAGGCCCGATCCCGGCAGGGACTGACCCATATTACAGGGCTGACCTTTAAAAATGGTGAGTATATTGACGGTAAGCTCTACAGTGTTCAGGACGGGAACACCTACAGCTGCAAAGCTGTGGTGAAAAGCATCAATACCCTTGAAACACGGGGCTATAAGGGTATACCCATGATAGGAAAGACCTTCACGTGGACGCGCGTACAATAAATTTATAAGCTGATGAAAAATAAAGGAACCCTTAGAATAGTGCAAAAGGAGGACTGGCTCTACGGCTGGCGCAGGACAGCGCTCTTACTGGCGCTGCTGTTGGTGACCATTTTTAGCCAGGTAGACAGGATACTGCCTTTCATTTTAGCGGAATCCATAAAGGCTGACCTGCACCTGACAGATACACAGCTGGGCCTTATTTCAGGGTTAGCATTTTCAGTATGCTATTCGTTGGCATCCCTCCCCCTTGCGAGGTTGGCTGACCGGGGGTGGGCAAAACCAATCCTTGTGTGGTGCATTGTACTGTGGAGCATCATGACGGGGGCGGGTGGCCTGGCCACAGGGTTCCTTACCCTTGCGCTATCCCGTTTTGGTGTGGCCCTGGGCGAGGCAGGGGGAACCCCTGCCAGCCACGCGCTCATAACTGCTAAAATTTCCGAAAAATTCAGGGGGCGTGCTATAGGGCTAACGGCAATGGGAATCCCGCTGGGCACTATGCTGGGTTTTGCATTAGGAGGATATGCCGGCGATACAATTGGATGGCGTAACGCTCTCTTTGCGGTGGCGGGGCTGGGTTTTGTGGTCGTTATGGTGGTTTTGGCTTTCGTAGGGGCCAGGGTGTTCAAAACACATAGTCCTGTAAACAATCAAAATCTTTTTAAAGCAGGTAAGGCATTATTCGCAAAGCCCGCATTTCCATGGCTGTTCGCAACAGCCCACCTGCTGGGTTTTGCCTCAGCGCCGTTCTATATATTTACAGCTCCCTTTTTAATTAGGCAACATGGGTTTACAACAAGTGAAGTGGGTTTGTTTTTTGGTGTGTTACAGGGTTTGATGGGGATTGCCGGCACCATACTTGGCGGCAGGCTGTTTGATAAGGCGGTAGGCCGCAGCTCAGCACGGATTATGAATCCGCCGGCATTCCTTCTTTTATTCACGGCACTAACAACATGTTTGGCTCTTTTTGCCCCGACAGGCTGGATGTCTATTGCCCTGTTTGTCCCGGCTATGCTCTCCTTTGCTTTTTTACTCCCTTTTGCTTTTGGAACGGGGCATTTGGTGGCCGGTGAGGGAAAACAGGCTTTTGCAACCGGTTTGATCCTGCTGGGGTCAGGGCTGCTGCCGGCCGCACTCGCACCACTTTTAACCGGGCTCATCAGCGATATGGCAACGGAAGCAGGTAGCCACAATGTTTACAGATGGGCCTTTTGGTAACGCCTGTATTCAGTTTACTTGGCGGTATAGCATGCTTTATTATAAGCCGCAAGCTAACAGTCGCGAACCTGCAAAACTGAAAAAGAATATAATAAATTATGGTGTGGACAACAATAGCAGGGCTGGGAGATTTTCCGCGTTTTGGTTTACATCTCAAATATGGTAAAACCAACAGGATTGTTTCTCCGGTTCACGTACAGGAGTACCACACTATAAATCACAAAGCATTTAAAGCGAATCCATTAGGAAACCGATAGCGCTGAGAACAATATCCATTTAAAACCCACATTTTATGATCAAGAATATAATTTCATTACTGCTCTTAATCGTTTCAGCTTTTCTTAGTTTCAGCCATGGCTGGAGCGCTTTCCAGCCACCGGCACCGCAACAGGCCGAGATGATGTCAATACTGGGTATAAGTAAAACCTCCCTTCCTTATTTTGGGGTGTTTTCAATCATTATAGGCCTGATGTTGCTGTTCCCAAAAACGTTTTTTATAAGCAATTTGCTACATGCTACGACTATTTTAGTAATTATGGCATTATCTTTAAAGGCGGGCAATTACAAAATTGCCCTGATTGAAATCCCTTTTTTGGCACTGCCGCTTATACTGATCTGGTTAAAATATCCGTTTAAAAATTAAACTCACTTTGTGACTATGGAAGACAGAAAATTAATCCGTGTAAAATCAATAGCAGATGGGTACCGCATGCGTATGCTCCCGCCGCCCGAACATCCTTTGATAAGTATTTTAGACTGTGCCGATATAAAAGACAGCCATGAAGCAGACAGCCCTGTAGCAAACATTAACCTGGTACTGGATTTCTACTTTATTTCCCTTAAAAGAGGTTGCGATAAACTATTTTATGGGCAGCAAAAGTATGATTTTGATGAAGGTGTGATGGGGTTTGTAGCCCCTAACCAGGTTATGCGTGGGCAGCTTGGTACCCAAAAGGCCATGTCCGGCTGGCTGCTGTTCCTACACCCTGACTTTTTATGGGGTACACCCCTTGCAAAAAAGATCAAGAAATATGACTTTTTTGACTACAGTACAAACGAGGCACTGTTTCTTAGCGAGAAAGAAGAAAAGATTATAAACGGCATTATCAGCAACATAAAAGAGGAGTACCACGGCAACATTGACAAATTTAGCCAGGATATTATCATTTCACACCTGGAAACATTGTTTAACTATTGTGAGCGTTTTTACCAAAGGCAGTTCATAACCCGTAAAATTACCAACAGTAAAATCCTCGGGAGCATCGAGAAGGTTTTAAATGACTATCTTGACCATGAGGATCTGGCTTCCAAAGGGCTGCCAACCGTTCAGCACCTCGCCAATTCCCAAAATATATCTCCAAAATACCTGACCAGCCTTCTAAAACAGCTGACAGGGCTGACGGCGCAGCAGCATATACATGAGAAGCTGATTGAAAAAGCCAAAGAAAAATTAACGACCACGGAGCTCTCTATAAGCGAAATTGCCTATGAATTAGGATTTGAACATTCCCAGAGCTTCAGCAAACTATTTAAGGCAAAGACAAAGCAAAGTCCTATAGAGTTCCGGGCCAGTTTTAACTGAGAGGCCTTACCGCTTGCTGCAGGAACAATTAACAACCCCTGGCAAATTCTTCCTGTTTAACCCTGTTTACAAGGTAACAGTTGTAACGTTAAACAGGAAGACCGCTGCCCGGCTCATTTTTTCGCTGTAGTTAATCCCTTTTTTCGCTTGCCATCGCAAGCTCCTTTTGTGCATCCAGTGCTTCCAGGCGGGATACCAGTGCCGCACGCATATCGCGATAGGCATCGCCCCCAAGGGCTAAACGCAGCGGTGCGGGAGATACTTCCACGCTATCAATCATGGCTTGTACTGATTTATCCACATCTCCTTTTAGAGGGAATGTCCCTGCGGCGATGGCACGTCGTACCTCACCCGCCGGAGTGCTCTCGTAGGCTTCCATCACCGGAGCGGTAGTCATGCCTGCGCCAAATGAGGTCTGATGCGCCCCGGGCTCAACAATGGTTACGCCAATGTTCAATGGGGCCAGTTCCTTGGCAATGGTGTCGCAAAAACCTTCAACAGCCCATTTGGTGGTATGGTAATACCCAAAGTTAGGGTAGGTAGTTTGCCCGCCTGCTGATGAAAGTTGGAGGATCCTGCCATGGCCTTGTTTTCTAAAGTGTGGCAGTGCGGCACGGATGACCTGGATAGACCCGATGACGTTGGTATTGATTTGGTGGACAATTTGCTCGTCGCTTGCTTCTTCAACCGAGCAGAATAACGCATAACCAGCGTTGTTGACCACAACATCTATTTGTCCAAAATCTGCAAATGCCTGGTTAACCACTGTTTTAATGGCAGCGGTGTCGGTAACGTCCAGCACGGCTACATGCAAATTTTCAGGATAGGTTTTTTTCAATTCGTCCAGGGCATGGGGTTTGCGGACCGTTGCCACAACGCGATCGCCTTTTGCCAGCAGTTTTTCAGTGAGTACCCTGCCCAGGCCGGTAGATGTACCGGTTATCAACCATGTTTTCATAATGTATCGTTTAATTATTTACGATACAAAATTAAGCGCTTACCTACCGGCCCGTTAACCATGGACAAACCAGTACTGACCCTAATCAAACAGCTATCGCAATGAAGATGGCGGATGTCCGGAATACGCCCGGAACGCCCGGGCAAAATGTGTCGGCTCTTCAAAACCAAGGCTGTTGCTGATCTGGCTGATGGTCCAGTTCGAATGTACTAATAAAGCACGCGCCTCCAGCATCAGCCTTTCATTGATAAGCTGCGTTGTAGTCTTTCCTGTCACTTCTTTTAATGCACGGTTAAGGGAGTTGGTATGTACAGCCAGTCGTTCGGCGAATTGCTGCGGTGTACGCAGGCCGACCTGCTGATTGGGGTAGGCTAATGGAAACTGGCCTGCCAGCAACGATTTAAATGCATTAGCAAGGCGTGCCGATGCGGTAGCACTTTTATGCTCCGGCTCCGGCTGTAATTTTAATGCCCCGTGGATGCATTCCAGCACGTAGAGGAATAAAAGGTCGTATTTATGCGCGTAGGTGGATGCCTGCTCCTGGAGCATTTTCTGGAACAGGCTGGTAAAATGCGATTGGTCAGACTCGTTGAGTTTAAAGACGTATTGAGCGTCTCCATTAAATACAGCCCAATCGGCTGGCCGCAGGTGTGTGTGGAGCGGCAAAAAATCTTCTGTGAACATACAGGCATAGCCGCTGCAAATACCCTCGTGCACCTCCCATCGGTAGGGCACTTCGCGGTTGGTAAATACCAGTGCCCACTCACCCGCATTCAGCCGGTACTCTGTCCCCTGGTAAAAATAGGAGGTATTACCCGTAACCAGGGATATTTTATAGAAATCTTTACGGCTGTAAGAAGCGGTCGCAGCCAAACTTTCCGCTGAAAATTCTTCCAGCCTGACAGCCGCGAAATAGCCTGCGGAAGGATCTTTAGCTTCCGATATATCCGGAGCGAAAACATGAATAGGCTGCGTATGTATCATGATCAAATTTAAGCAAAGTAAAATGTCGATAATAACATTATCGTAAAATATTTACCAAATTTCCTTAGATGATAGCCTAGAAAACAATCCTAAATTAGCTAACGGTCTTACATTTATCTAACTTGCATAACCCAACCAGCCGCCAACAGCCATTTGGTTACAAATTCCGGAGTTATAGTTACAAAACCTTTGGCTCTTGTCGGGACCTTTGTACTACTAAATTATACTAAATGAAAACTACTTTGATTACAGGGGCTTCAGGAGGGATTGGGGAAGCGATTGCCAGGCGCCTTGCCGAAAAGAAAGAGAACCTGACGTTGGTCGCCCGAAGTGAAACCAGACTTAGGCATTTGTGCCAGGAATTATCGACGCAATACGGCGTTAGTGTCGGCTTCATTGCAGCTGACCTCTTTGACCCGGAGGCACCCAAAGCGGTATATTTGGAATGTAAAGTACGTGGGCTTGAAGTAACCAGCCTGATCAACAATGCAGGTATTGGCTCTGGCGGTGAATTTGCCGGGGCAGATTTAAAAAGCCTTGAAAATATGCTGCAACTCAACAATGGCGCACTTGTCAACCTCACGCACTTATTCATGCAGGATATGCTAAAACGCAAAGCCGGGAATATCGTCAACATGGGTTCGCTGATCTCATTTGCGCCTGTGCCGTATATGGCGCTTTATGGGGCAAGCAAGGCGTTTGTCCGCTTTTTCACCCTGGCGTTGTATGAGGAGTGCAAGCCGTATGGCGTGCACGTCCTGTTTTTTGCACCAGGCCTTACTTCTACCAACTTTATGGAAGCGGCGGCACTAAAAAATGAAACGGGTGATGCCTTAATCGCCGGGGCGCCTGCCCAGACAGCAGACCAGGTGGCCGAGGAATTTATTAAAGCATATTATAACAGGAAAAGGGCTGCTGTCTCAGGGCGTATTAACCGCTTTGCGGTTAAGTTGCTTGCACTGATACCCAATTCCGCGATTGCAAAAAGCTCTGCCAGGACTTTTAAAAAACGGATGAATAAAAAAAGTTAGGCATATGAAGAATGACAGCAGGCCGCATTTGCATATTGATTCATTAGCGGAATTACATAAACAGTTGGGTTTTGCCAAACCAAAACACCCGCTGTTCACTGTGCTCCAATTTAAGGATTTCCCGATAATCGAGCTGGAAGACGGTGTGAAGCTCAGCGCAGATTTTTACCAGATTACCTTCAAGAAGGGGTGTTGCAATAAAATGATCTACGGCCAGTCCGAATTCGATTTTGACGAAGGTGTCCTGTCTTTTTTTGCCCCCAAACAAACATTTATCAAGGATGGCGAAGTTATCCCGCCCGCCGGGTTTTTGATCATGATTCATCCTGATTACTTAAAAGGCACTTCCCTGCAGGCCAAGATACGGTCCTACAGCTTTTTTGATTATGCGGTAACCGAATCTTTGATTCTATCTGAGGACGAAGAAGCGTTTATTGAACAGGTTTTCGTTCAGATTGAAAAGGAGGCCCTGCGGCCTATAGATAAACACAGCCAGGATGTCATCATTTCAAGCCTCGAACTGTTGCTGACCTATGCTGACCGCTTTTATACACGGCAGTTCCTGACGCGCAAACCAAAGTATAATACCCTTATGGCTAAATTTGAAAAGTACCTCGACGACCTGGTACATAGTGATGCCATTCCAGAACATGGCACGCCGAATGTAGCGGCAATAGCGGAAAAATTCAACCTCACTCCTAAATATTTCAGTGACCTGATCCGGCAGCATACCGGCCGTTCCGCACAGCAGCATATCCATGACAAGTTGATAGATGCCGCAAAAGAAAAATTATCCAGCACTGCATTGTCTATTAGTGAAATTGCCTTCCTGCTCGGTTTTGAGCACCCACAGTCCCTGAGCAGGCTCTTTAAACTAAAAACTAACGTTACGCCATCAGAGTATCGGGCTACATTGAATTGATCAAATAACATCATTATAATCAACAATACTCAGCCACAATACAAAACGGCGGTAGCATACTACCGCCGTTCCCATTTAATCTGTGCCGCTTATAATAACTCACCCATTCCGAATACCGTCAATCCTTTGGCAAACTGCTCGGCTACAGCCTGGTTGGCCGCTTCAATGTATTGGCCGGTTATCGGGTCAACCACGGTGCGTAATGGACGGGTGCCTTTGGGTGCGCCAATCAGTTTTACAATGGCGTCGGCAACATCCTGCGGATTAGGGTTTTTAGCCTGCATCTCTCCGCCCAAGGCGGCTATCATTTTGTTGGGTATATCGGCAATGGCGCCGTACGCTTCAAATACCCCCTGGTCGGATGCGGGGTTGTTCTTTTGCTGCATTTCGGTAGGGAAAGCGCCGGGCTCCACAATAGCCACATCAATGCCTAAACGCTTCACCTCATAATGAAGTCCCTCGCTTATGCCTTCCAGCGCAAATTTCGAGGCCGCATAAATAGTAGCAAACGGGAACGATACACGCCCGAAGCCGCTGGTCACGTTAATGATCAGCCCATCAGCCTGTTTTCGCATTGCGGGCAACACCTGTTTGATCAATCTCCATGGGGCATAAACGTTGATATCAAAAGTGGTGTGCACATCGGCCGTGGTAAAGCTTTCTGCCACCCCGCTCATGGCGTAACCGGCGTTGTTCACCAACACATCAATACGGCCTTCTTTGGTCAAAATGGTCTCAACGGCCTGCTTCACGCTTTCGTCATCGGCCAGGGTAACGTCCAAAACGTTTATGTTCTCCACGGCCTCAAGGGCCTGGACTTTATCGGCGTTGCGGCCCTGCGTATCGCGCACGGTGGCGTATACGGTATGCCCCAAGGCGGCCACGCTATGGGCGGTAAGCCAGCCAAAACCACTATTAGTTCCGGTTATCAGTACAATCTTTTTGCTCATCTTTTTTAATTTTTAAATGAATAAGCAAATGTTGAAAAAGGCTGCAACATAACATTTACCATTTGGTAAAAAGCGCCGCTAACGGATATTACGACGGATACGGCTAAGTGATTGTTGGGTGATGCCCAGGTAAGAGGCCACATAGGAAAGTGGAATGCGGTTGATGAGGTTGGGGAATGCCTCAATAAATGAAAGGTAGCGCGTGGTAGCATCTTCTGACACCAGCGGGCTACGCCGCTCCATAGCCAATAAGAGGCATTTTTTTACCATTTTTGCCTTCATCATTTCCCAGCCTACAATGGTATTGGATATGTCGTCCCAGTCTTTTTTACTAAATACAAGCACTTTACAGTCAGTAGCGGCCTGTACATATTCCGAGGCCACAATCTGCGATTCAAACTTTTCGTTATCGACTACGAAATTGCCTTCGTCCACAAAATAAGTTGTAACCTCCTCACCTTTGTTGTTATAATAGCTAAAACGGAACACGCCTTCAAGAACGAACGCCACATAGCGGGGCACTTTACCGGCTTCGGAGAGGTAGTCGTCTTTTTTAAATTCAAGCATTTCAACCTTGCTCAGCACGAAATCGATCTGCTGTTTGTTAAGGTGGCCATATTGCAGGATAAGATTTATTAGTGCTTCCATAGCGTAAAGATAGCGTACTGCGCAAAGCGGTGATTTACCATATGGTAAAAAATGGAAATGCATCGGGAATACACGCACAAAGCCCCCCGGGATGTAAGGGGCTGTTAATGCTATAGGTTTTCAGAGCAGGTTTTCCCGCGACGCCTGGTAAACGGTTCTTACCGACGCCTGAAAGCCTAAACTGCGGGCCAGGGATGCATCGGCATGCAGATACCATGGGTTTGTCAGCGGTTCTGCAGAAGAGGCCATCGGCTGGCCAACAAGCTGCAGCAGTTCATATAATGTTGTTGGGGCTTCATCTGCGATATTGACCACCCGGCCATCCATAATTCCCTGCAAAGCCATCTCAATGCCTGTGTATATATCACGATGGTGGATGGTGCTCATGCGCATTGCCGGATGAAAGTTAGCAGCAATTACATGTTTAGGCAATTCTTCCAGGTGGCCGTCACCATCCCCGTAAACAAACGGGAAGCGGAGAACCGACCAGTTCAGCCCGCTTTCGCGTAGCTCTTTTTCCGCAGCAACTTTACTGGCCGGATAGGCATGTTTCGGGTTAAGCGCATCGTCTTCGCGACCGGGGTGCGGATTGTTCATATCGTAAACGTGGCTGGTACTTGCAAAAATGAAGCGGGCGTCAGGGGCATTGCTTTTTACAGCAGTAATAAGGTTGCGCGTGCCCTCCAGGTTACTTTTCCAGATCAGGTCCGTGTCGGGTGAGCGGAACACGGCTGCCAGGTGAATGATGGCTACTGCATCGCTCACCGCTTCTGCCAGAGATACCGCATCGAACAAGTCGCCCTCTATAGCCGTTACTCCGGAAGCGACCTCTTTACCACGTACCAGTGCAGCACAATTATATCCTGCTTCAACAAGGCGGGGCAAAAGCCGTGAGCCTACCAGGCCGGTTGCACCGGTTACCAATATTTTACCAAATTGTCTGTCCATAATTATATTATTTTGGACAAAGGTGAGGGTAATGCGATAATTAGGGTCGGACAAAAACCGCTTTTACAAGGACAAATCCTGATAAAAGCCGGCTACCGTTTTGCCTGTTACTTTTTTAAACAGGCGCGAAAAATACCCGGGGTCGTTAAAGCCGAGCTCAAAGGCCAGTTCCTTTACAGATATATTCTGGTTGTGGTATATTCTACGCCTGGCTTCGGTGATCAGGCGGTCTGTGATAAATTCTTTAGGTGAAAGGCCCGACTGCTGTTTCACGACCCTGTACAAACAATCTGTGCTTACGGCCAGCTTTTCTGCAATCTCCGTTATGGCAGGCTGATCCGTAAGGTGATCTTCTACAAATAGCCTGAACCCTAAAAATGTATCCAGGCTTTCTCTTGCCTGCTTTTTATGCTGTGCAAAATAGGCGGTGTTTATTTCCGTAAGCAGGCTGTTCAGGTAAGCCAGGATTAGTTC
Source organism: Flavobacterium sp. RHBU_24 (assembly GCF_046613695.1). Taxonomy (NCBI): domain Bacteria; kingdom Pseudomonadati; phylum Bacteroidota; class Flavobacteriia; order Flavobacteriales; family Flavobacteriaceae; genus Flavobacterium; species Flavobacterium sp. RHBU_24. The sequence goes on from NZ_JBKJHD010000004.1 coordinate 10,165, forward strand.
GGGGTCAGTATCGGCAGTACGCAGCAGTTCATTTAAGATTTTAAAAGTATTCTTAATCCTTACTGCCACATCGGGCAGTAAACTGATTTTTTGCCGATTCAGGGGGTTAAGCAAAAAGAGGTAGCTTTCGGCAACCGGGACAGGCACTCATCGTCAAACCCTAGTTTATAATAGTCGGCGTCATGACCGCTTGCAGCCAGTTGCCTGATCTGGTGCGGCAAGGCAAAAAATAGCTCATTTTCACCTACCTCGTTCGTTTCTCCATCAATAACCTCCCGACTGTTCCCCTGCAGCACTAAAAGAAAGAAATAGTAAGGCAGCCGCTGAGCAGAACCGTATTGCGCTGCCAACTCCGGCGATATACGGCCAAACTCCGGTGTAACGATACGTATAGGCAGGCCTTTGTTCTGACTCAGGTTTTCGGGAAAAGTGTTTCTGCGCATAACTTCTAATGCTCCTTATTAAACGAAGTTAATCAATTCGTCTTTATTTATGCGTTAAAAGCGAAGTCGGAGCTATCCCAAACTCTTTTTTAAACGCCACGGAAAAATGGGACAACGATTCAAAACCGAGTTCAAGATAAATTTCAGAAGGTTTCCTGCCCTGATTTTGCACAAGAATGTGGGCTTCCTGCAAACGCCTGCGCACCAGCCATCGGCTTGGGGACTCCTTAAATACCGAGCTAAAGTCGCGCTTGAATGCAGAAAGGCTGCGCCCAGTGAGTAAAGCGAACCGCTCCAGGCTGACATTAAACCTAAAATTCCGGTTCATGTAAGCTTCTAAATTAATCTTTTGAGGGGTATCAAAATTAAAGAATATATCCGCAAGCTCTGGCTGCGACCTGAGCAGGATGATCATCAGCTCCTCGTACTTGATGTCCTCAAAGGCAGCATCCAGTTCCATAACGCCCTTATGGTACGGCTTTATTGATTGTATAAAGCTATCGATTAACGCGCTTTTTGCCACCTTAATGATTGCCCGCTCGGACAAAAAATTTACGGCTTTGTTTTGGTACTTTTGCTGAAACTGGCGGAGGAACTCCTCGTCAAAACAAAAGAGTACCGGCTCAAAATCTTCCGTTGTACTGTTGAGTATGAATTTAACCAGGTGGTTCCTGCGGGCGATACAGCTATCTCCCGGTCCATAAGTGTACATTTCATTGCCATCAAAAAAGCTGACCTGCCCCTTTGAGACGTATAAAAACAGGTGGTCGGGGATGAACTGTTCCCTCAGGATATTACGCTCTGCCTGGTTTATCGCTCTCATCTTTATCGTATTTAGTATTACTAAACCGTATCGCCTTTAAAGGGATGGCCTAAATAGATCAGCAGCAAAGGCACAATCAAAAAGGGCACTTCAATTAAAGCGAGCTTATAATTTCCCGCCTTCAGTGCCAGTGTCATCATTACAACCAGCTGCACGGCCCGCAGCACATTTCCCCAAAAGAATGTTTTTGGGAACAGGATCAGTACGGCCGAGGTAATCGCCCAAATGCCAAATACGATGCGCATGGCATCCGTTATGCCCAGGGCCGACATCATACGAATGTACTCCTCAGATGGTTGCCTGAATGCACGGCTGCCATGGCTGATACCCAAATATACCGAAACCATAATCAACGCCCCACTTACTATCTTCATATTATTTCGCGTTTATGAGGTTATATTTGACCATACTGTCTACCGATGCCAACAGCGTTTCTTCCTGCGGGGCGATAGGTTTCCAGCCCAGTACGCTTTTCGCTTTTTGATTGCTTACGTTACGGTTCATCCTAATGAGTAAAAGCGCTTCTTTTGCCTGCCCGCTAAACAATGATGCTAACCTCAAGACCCAGGTCGGCAGCTGCTTTTTAGCAACCAGTTGCGATACGCCCGGCCGCTCTTTTTTTAACAATGCGGCAATCTCAGGTAGTGAAATTTGTCCGTCGGCACTGGCAATGAAGCGTTGTCCATTGGCCTCAGGGGTCAGCATTGCCCTAATATGCAGGTCAGCGACATCCCTGACATCTACGATGTTTAGCGCAATGTCCGGCACCGCTTTCATCGAGCCATTCAGCAGGTTTTTGAGCAAGTGGAAGCTGCCGGAGATATGCGCATCGAGAGCCGGACCTAAAATGGCAACGGCATTGATGGTTACCAATTCCAGCTTCCCACCTTCTGAGCGTATGAAATCCCAGGCTGCCCTTTCAGCCAGTGTTTTTGACTTTTCGTAAACCGATAGCCCCTTTGCTGCCGTATCGGTCCAGTCCGCCTCTGTGGTTTCCCTGCTCCTGTCGGTTTGCGTAAAGCCGACCGCACCGAAATTGGAGGTCATCACTACCCGCTGCACGCCTGCACGCTTAGCAAACTTAAGGATACGCAAAATGCCTTCCACCGCAGGGCGGATGGCTTCCTGCTCATTTTTGGGCTTCTCAAAGAACACCGGCGATGCTACGCTCAATACATATTCGCAGCCCCGCATCGCCTGTTGCCAGTTATCGTCGCTTGTAAGCTCCGTTTCTGCAAAAGATAGATAGTCGATGGCCGTTACCCCATGGGCAATAAGCATTTCTTTTACTTCGGTAGTACTTGCCAGGCTGCGTACCGTTGCCCTTACGCGGTAGCCATTTTGTAACAATTGCAGAATAATCTGCCGGGCTACAAAACCCGTGCCGCCTGTTACCAGAACAGTTGCTTTGTCTTCCATTTTTCGAGATTAAAATATAAGCCAAAGGTCTGGATAAAATGAAACGGCCGGTTTTCTGAAAAGTCCAATTTGTTTTATTGAGCGGCCCCATGACGAATGTGACACGTATCAACCAAAGGATGCCTTTACCCGCGTGCCATCTTATATAAAGGGCTTCATGATCATTTTAGTTGAACGATTGCCGAAAATCCAACGGGCTTTGGTTGGTTTTACTCTTAAATAATTTATTGAAGGACTGCGGATGCTCAAAGCCAAGCTGATAGGCAATTTCACTTACCGACAGCTCCGTTGTGGATAGTTTCCCTTTCGCCACATCAATCAATTTTTCGTGGATCATTTGTTGCGCGGTCTGTCCGGTAAGCTGTTTAAGCAGGCTGCTTAAATATTTAGAAGATATGTGCAGATTGTCTGCCATGTATTGCACTGTGGGCAGTCCCTTAGAGAGCATGTCCTCATTACCAAGATATGCTGTCAGGATCTCCTCAAACCGGTCCAGGACTTTATGGTTTGTGATCTTTCTCGTGATAAACTGGCGCTCGTAAAAACGCTGGGCATAGTTGAGCAGCGTTTCAAGGTTTGAGATAATGATGTCCTGACTAAATTTATCAATATTAGAATCATATTCGGTTTTAATATTCTTCACCAGGTCGTTTATTACTGCCTCTTCCTTATCGGATAGAAACAGGGCTTCGTTTGTAGCGTAACCGAAGTATTCGTACTTCTTTATTTTTTGTGCAAGGCTGGTATTCCATAAAAAATCGGGATGAATAAAGAGCATCCAGCCTTCAAGATTGCTCGGTACCCCGTTTGCTTCTCCACGTAGCAGTTGTCCGGGAGATAGAAAAGCCATCAGTCCCTCATCAAAATCATACTGCTGCTGGCCATAATGTAAGCCATCGCAGCCTCTTTTCATTGATATCACATACATTTCAAAGACAACGGCCTCAATATCACTATCGTTTCTCAGGCCTTTCAGGTCCAGGATGCTGATAAGGGGTGATGCGGTTTTGGAAGCCCCATCAACTGGTGTATTTGTGATATGGATTGAACCCTGAAGGGCGTTGAATTTGCCATACTGCAAGTTATTTAATATGAAATTATTACTTTATTTTTTTGGGGTCCTAGCAAGAGCAAAATTTATTAAAGTTTGTAAAGTGATGCCCGGAATGATCCGGACAACACTCTTACAAACCAACCAATTAATCAATTTACAATATTGTATTAAGGAAACTGTTACGCTATACGTATCGAGTGAAATGGTATTCCTTAACATTAATTCAAAATATAAGTTTGTACTATATAACCGCCGATCAATCCAATTGGTATACCCAAAATGGCATTGATAAGAGCCGTTCGCGCTTTTTTAGGAAATGCTTTTCTAAATCTGTAGTACAGATAAAATCCCACAGGTGGTAGTGCATTTGACAATACCATTAGACCCATTGGCAGCTTGTCATTCTTTTGAATTGTATTCATCTTATTATCGTAAAGTTATTTAATATTTACCCACAGTTCTTCAACGTCAAAACGTATATGCGACACCCTGGTCTTGTGTGGCATATCGATAGCTATCCTGCTACTGTCGTTAATGACTTTGGTGTGCTTAAGCACGTCCTCCAGGTTGTTCTTATCATCCTTTGTCCATTTGCCCTTGCCATAATCAAAAACTTTTTTACGCTCTATCCTTAACCCATCCAGGGAATCCGTAAAAGCTATAGCGTGTGTGGCCCTGTAAGAGCTATCCACATGCAAGGTGATGGTATTGCCAGTTTTGTTACTTATGTAAACGGTTTTCCTGGCATTGCAGGATGAAAGCAAAACCACAACAATCAATACAGCGCTTACAAGTTTCATTTGCTTTATTTTTTAATTCAGTTTTGAAATGAGTATTTAAATATTGTTACACATCAGATAGCACCAGGAGTGGCAGGTACTAAAACTCCACTTTAGCCAATTCCTGCGATATCTCCCATAATTTTACAGCAGCCTTCAGGTCTTTTGCTTGCGTAGGTATCTTAGCTATTGATGGAAATCCCCGGGTCTCGCCCATTTTGTTTGGTCCATAATACACACCTCCTTTGGCATCCGGAGAAGTGGCTGCATATAATGTTGGCAAGGCTCCTTGTGCAGGCGGCTGGAACAAAAACGGAAGAAAAGTCCTCATTATTCCAGGGCCGCTCCATCGCCCTGCACCGGTAATAAGCAGTTTTGTTCGGGAAACACCCGGATGGGCAGCCATACTCGTAATACCCCAGCCGTGCTTTTCACTTTGTCGCTGTAGCTCTAAGGCAAACATCAGGTTCGCAAGTTTTGACTGGCTGTAAGCTTTCATTGGATTATAGGAGGATTTTGACTGAAGGTCATCAAAATTGATTGCCCCCGCGCGATTTGCTACACTTGAAACGGTAACCACACGCGCACCCGGTGATTTTTGTAATAATGGTAGAAGCTGTGCTGTCAGCGCAAAGTGGCCAATATGGTTTGTGCCGAACTGCAACTCAAAGCCATCGGCAGTCTCGAGCCGTTTTGGTGGTGTCATTACACCGGCATTATTTATTAATAGATTAATGGCCTGCCCTTTAGAATTCATTCTCGAAGCAAAGGCCTTGATTGAGGATAGATCTGCAAGGTCTATTTTTTCAAAGCTCACTTTAGCCTTAGGGTTAATTTGATGAATTTTAGCAATTGACTCAGCCCCTTTTTGAGCGTCACGCCCCATCATTACCACATTCCATCCTGATGATGATAATGCTAATGCATCTTCATATCCTACACCTTCCGTACTGCCAGTTATTACAGCTAAACCACTGTTTCGCTGAGGGATATCAGATGTTTTCCAATTTTTAATTTCGTTTTGCATATTACATGTTTTTGTTATTGCAAAGTTCAGAAGCCTCCGTCAACCAGGTGTAGCCAAAAGGCACAATATTGTAGTTGAAAGGCAGGTATGCATCCTGCTCAGGAAGCTTTATCCAGCCGTATCAGGGTTGTAAGCACGACTCTGACCAGAGTGTGGCCATTAGGCATAGACTATTTTTCAGACGATTCCGCCATTGCTATAGATCAATTGGCCATTGATCCATTCGCCATTTTCTGAACACAGGATGGCAATAGTATTTGCGATATCTTCCGGTTTACCCAGGCGGCCGTAGGGTGTCATGGCTGCCGCGCCCTGAAGCTGTTCGGCCGTGCCTTTACTCCTCAGCAGGTCCGTATCAACAGCGCCGGGGGCAATAGCATTAACTGAGATACGGCGGCCGCTGAGCTCTTTAGCCAAAACCCCGGCATACATTTCCTGCGCAGCTTTAGTAGCGGCGTAAGCACCTGTACCGGCAGGCTTCATTTGGATAATACTGGAACTTAAGCTGATAATACGTCCGCCATCGCGGGTACGGCGGGAGGCTTCCCGCAGTACGTTAAAGCTACCTTTAATGTTTGTCGCTATCATCCGGTCAAAAGCATCGTCGGCCATATCAGCAAATAGCCCGGTGTTCATGACGCCGGCGTTGCTAACCACTACGTCTACGCCGCCAAAGGCTTCCTGGGCAGCATCAAAAAGAGCTTTGACTGCTTTAGGGTCTGCAACATCTGCCTGTCGGAAGATTGCCCGCCCGCCCGCAGCCTTTATCTCTTCCACAATTCGCGACGCCATGTCCTTATTCGTAAGATAGTTTACCATTACCGCATAGCCATCACGGGCTAAGCGGCGTGCAGTGGCGGCACCAATTCCACGGGATGAACCGGTAATAATTGCCACCCGTCCGGCACCGGGTTGAATTTGAGAAGGTTGTCTATGTTCAAAGCCTATTGCATTTGCTACAGGAATAGCTGCAGCGGTTGCAGCGAGTGCTAAAAATTTACGACGGGACGTACTGTTATTAGAATCCATATTTATACTTTTTATTAACTCAAAATTCAGGAATTAGTCGAATGCGTATGTAGCCAAAAGTCGTATTATAGTAGCTGAAAGGAATATAATGGTATTAAACAATATTACTAAAGTATAATATGGAGCCGGTAGCTGAACTTACATATTAACTATAAAAATAGTTGCTTAACTAAATATTTAGTTTTAGATTTGGTGACAATCATCAATCAATAATATTATGAAGTATTTCAACCTATTAGCCGTAATTATATTTTTTACCAGTAGCAGCTTCTGCCAATCCAGCCAATCTGTAAAGCTCGACAGCCTATTCACGGTGTTGCATGCCCAAAACCAGTTTAACGGAGAAATATTCATTGCAGAAAAAGGGACAGTGGTTTTTCAGAAAGGATATGGCTTTGCAAACGAAGCAACAAAAAAACCAATAAACGAAAAAACAATATTTGAACTGGCCTCCTGTACCAAGCAATTTACCGGCGCTGCAATAGTGTTGCTTAAAAGGGAGGGTAAGCTGGAGTACAGCGATAAGCTGTCAAAACATATCCCTGAACTCAGCTTTTGGGAAGATGTTACCATTTATGATTTGTTAAGGCATACCAGCGGCATACCTGATTTTATATTCAGCATGAGTAAAGATTGGGATCCGTCTACAATAGCATCAAATGAAGATGTTATCAAATATTATGCTTCAAAAAGGGATACCTTGGACTTTAAACCTAAATCGATGCACCGGTACAGTAACACAAATTATGTGCTGCTCGCTTCAATAGTCGAAAGGGTGTCCGGTAAAAAATATGGTGATTATCTCACCGCTAACATTTTCAAGCCTTTAAAGATGAACAATACATTTGTTTATAACAGGCGCATAAATCCTTCGGAACTTGAAAATTATGCCATAGGCTATGTGTGGGCCCCCGGCTCCTTTAAGAAGGTTACGATGGAAAGCCCCGAATACAATGATCAAATGGTTTACTACCTGGATGGGGTTGAAGGTGCTGCAAAGGTAAATTCCAGTGCAGAGGATATTTACAAATGGATACTTGCGTTGAGGAATAATACGCTGCTTACCCAAAAGGAATTCGATGAAATGACTGAAGTAAGCCAGACAACCCAGGGGAAGCAAATACAGTACGGTTTTGGTTTTGACATAAGGAAAGGAGAAAATAAGCTGACTTTTGGGCATACCGGCAACTGGGATGGCTATACAACCCTGATATACCATGATAAAGTTAGAGACAGGACTATTATTGTTCTTGAAAATTTCAAAATGGGGGTTACTGCAACCAACAATATATTTGAAATACTGGACAGCAGGCCCCTTACGGTGGAATACGAAAAGAAAATACCGCTGAATGAGGCCGAGATGATAAAGCTTGCCGGATCGTACTTCGATGAAAGCGGAAACGAGCATATTATTACTTACAAAGATAACCACCTGATTTACAACACCTACGAACTAAAATGGGATATGAGGTTCTTTCCCTATGCCAAAAATGAATTCGCTGCAATAAGGCAAGGCGGTGCGAACGGCGTTTTAAAATTTACAGCGTTAGATAACGGGGATACAAGGCTCGAAATGCTGCAATATGGAAATCCTGTAGGATCAGGTATCAGGAAGAAATAAGTTCGTGGTCTGCTGAAAAAGGCCGCTCAAGCTTAAGATGTATCACCACTGCTTACCGATTCCTGAAGTTTCTGCCCTGAAATATTATACAGTGCGATAACGGTCTCATCACGCAGGCCGCTTTACCGTTACCCTGTCGGTTGCCGGATTCGGGTAAACTGATATTTTGGGGCGGATGACTTCAGTAACTCCTGCCGTTGTTATGCCGGTGAGAACGATGTCGTCGAGGACGAGGTATTAAAGGTATCCAAAAACTTTGGCGATCCATTTCTGAATTTTAAAAATGTCAAAGCTAAATAACTATCCAAAGGTTACATGCAATGTCAAAGGCAAATTATGAAGTACAGGGTGCCCGTGTAATTTCATCTTTATAATTAATGATACGCGAATGAAGATTGAATAAAACCTTCAATTTGTAGAATTGATAATTGTTATTAACTTTGACTTTTAGAATTACATAGTTCTTTCACAGTCGATTAAGTTTTAGACTCACACGTTATTAAAATCATCAATTTGTGGCAAAATCGTGGCAATTTGAAAATTGATAATTGAAATACCCTTATATTGAAGGGGTTTTGTTCGAAGTTCAATTCCCGGCGGCTCCACCAAGTGATTTTTCATAGTATAAGCCTGTGGCAAAATCGTGGCAATTTTGGCTTTCAATAACCAAACGCCCGGTTTTACAGGGGTTTTCAAACTAGGTTCGATTCCCGGCGAAACATAACTTTACCTAAGCTAGACTCCACCAAACTTCCAAAATTTCATTACAACAAAATTACCACTATCTTTGAAATATAATCCGTTTTGGCGTTCTTACTAACCTCTGAAAACCTTGTTTTGTTTGTGATTTTTGGCTGTTTTTGTACCCCCATTGTACCTCGGGTTTCCAAAACCCCAGTAAATAAAAGATTGCAACTTTCTGCATCGTAAATTTAACGTGAAAAAACAACTACATAACCTTCAATTGATGCAAGAATTTGCGGGGATTATTAAGAATCTACAGATGTGTTTTACCCATTATCATAGTAATTTAGGATACTAATACCTACAAAAAAAGCCCGTTTTGACGGGCTTTTTAATTTTGAAATTAAGGCCTCTCCTCAAAAACCTTAATTTTAAATCAAATTTATAAAAAAGAACGAAAAAGAAAGCCTTTATGGCACCCTCATTTCCATTAAATACAAAACTGTAAGCCATATCGAAGGCCATATCTTAACAAATGAAGTGTAAGAGCTCTCTGCCCCATTCCTGGTTATTTGTACTTATCCATTAGCTTCTGCATATCGTCCATTACATTTTCATCCAATACCTTCGCATAATGCTGGGTTTGCTTTATATTAGTATGCCCCATCATAGCCGAAACATTTTCAATTCGGACACCATTCCCAAGTGTAACGGTCGTAGCAAACGTGTGTCGTGCTACATACCATGTAAGGTGTTTGTCAATACAGCAGATATCAGCGAGCTCTTTAAGATAAGCGTTCATCTTTTGGTTCGAAATTTTGGGTATAAGTCCAGGCTGCTTCCCTCTGTATTTCTGTATAATGTTTGCCACAGGTGGCAGAACGGGAACATTAGCTTGGATTGCCGTTTTAGCCCGGTTTGTAATCAACCAAAGTTCCCCGTTGTTCCCTGTAAAGATATTTTCCTCTGTCAAACCACAGGCATCCACTGGTGCGTAGCCGGTATAACAACTAAAAAGAAAAATATCCCTTACACGACCAAGCCGCTCAGCGGGCATCGTTTTACCCTCAATAAGGTTTAATTCAGCTTGCGTGAGGAAAACAGCATCGGTGACTTTCAATCTGCCCTGAAAAACATTAAAAGGGTTCTTTGCAAGTAAATCAAGCTTTATACAGTAGTTACAAGCGGTTTTATAAATTTTGATATATTTCACTACAGAATTATTCTTTATACCCGTACGCCCCTTGAAACTGCTTTCGTACCGCAGGAAGTCCTCAAGATTGTGCACAAAAGCACTGTTGACCTGTGTCGCGTCAATATCAGACAGGTTATAATGTTTTCGCATAAAATTTTGAAGCAGGTCTTTAGCGCGTTCGTATTTTTGCAATGATGCCGCTGCACGCTCCCCTGCATTTACCTTCCTTTTAAAATAGCTGTTGTGTTTCTCCATGACTTGCAGGATGGTTACGGATGCGGTCTCTGTCCTGGATTTACCGGCTAATTCCTTTTTCAGCAAGAGTAAGGAGACCTCGGGATCAAATTTATAAAGCTCATTAAATTTCTTCTCAATAGCGAATTGAAAATTATCTAAAGATTGCTTTAAAACCTTTTCCCTTTCCAATTTAAGGACATTACGTAACCTGTTCGTAAACTCCCACCGTTCAGCCGAAATAAATTTTCCCGTGGACATAGCCACATTCTTTAACTTGTAACTGATTTTAGCCATTATTGGGCTCTCACCAGCTTTGTTCATTTTTTGTGACTTGATGTAAAAAATTACTTTTAACATAACTCATTGTTTTTAAATTAATACTATGATCAAAAACTATGAGCGTACCTTCATTTTCCCAGTAATTCCGCGGGAATTCCTAACTCCAGCTACCCTTTTTGGCAAAAAAAGCCTTTTAAAAAAAGGGGTAGCTAATAGGTCAACTGTCCTTTGACATTTAAATGTGTTTTTTGACACATCCATTCGAGATTGAAAACACCGTTCTTTACAATCTACTTTGAGAGTATTACAGCTCAATTTAAAGTCTTCCGGGCAACCCTCCGGTTAGAAAAATTACTGTAAAACCCGTTGTAAACCCCAGTAAATACAGGCATTTTCACGCGATGTACAAGAACAACATTCCTGCAAAACCACTAAGGGCTGAAAACAAAAAACCTTTAAATCCTGGGATTTAAAGGTTTCATTTTTTTGTGAGTTTCTCTTTAAAAACTCTCCTTGGCGGAGAAAGAGGGATTCGAACCCCCGGACCTGTTATAGTCAACGGTTTTCAAGACCGCCGCATTCGACCGCTCTGCCATTTCTCCAGTATGACCGCGATGATATCCTCATTGCGGTTGCAAATATAGTAAGCTTTTTGGGTTTTGCAAGTGCTTTTATCCAAAAAAAACTAATTTATTTTCGCTGCAAATATAACCGTTTCATTAAGTGAAACTTAAATTATGGTTATGCCCTAAAAATTCACATATTCGGTTATTTCAAGGCCATACCCTATCATGCCTACGCGCTTTGCATGCTCACTGTTTGTAAGCAGGCGTATTTTACAAATATCTATATCGTGCAGTATCTGTGCTCCTATGCCAAAGTCTTTATTGTCCATACGCGACTGCGGTGCTTTTAAAATGCCCTTTGCCTGTAAGGTTTTAAGTTCAGCCAGCCTGTTAAGCAGTTCAGACGGCAGGCTGTCCTGGTTTATAAACAATATGGCCCCCCTGCCCTCCTCATTCATCCGCTTAAACATACTGTCCAGTTTGCCGTCGGGGTTGGCAGTAAGGGTGCCCAGTATGTCATTATTTATCTGGGTGCTGTTTATGCGGGTTAGCACGTGCTCGCCGGTATTCCAGCTGCCTTTTGTAAGTGCTATGTGTATCTGCTTGTTTGTAGTCTGCTCGTATGCCCTCAGCCTGAAGCTGCCAAAGCGTGTTTGTATCTCAAAATCCTCCTTTTTACTTATCAGGCTATCGTGCTGCATGCGGTAGGCCACAAGGTCTTCGATAGAAATAAGCTTAAGGCCGAGTTTCTTTGCCACTTTATACAGTTCCGGCAGGCGCGCCATAGAGCCGTCTTCGTTAAGTATTTCTACCAGTATGCCGGCGGGCTTAAAACCTGCAAGCCTTGCAAGGTCTATAGCGGCCTCGGTATGCCCGGTACGCCTTAGCACGCCGCCCTGCTTAGCCTTAAGCGGAAATATATGCCCTGGGCGGCCCAGGTCGTGCGGGCGTGTGTTGTCGTCTACCAGTGCCTTTATGGTCTTGGCCCTGTCGTGTACGGATATTCCGGTAGTGCAGCCGTGGCCCAAAAGGTCTACCGATACGGTAAAGGCCGTTTCGTGCAGTACTGTATTGTTGGTTACCATCATAGTAAGGTCAAGTTCCTTACAGCGCTCTTCGGTAAGTGGCGCGCAGATAAGGCCACGGCCTTCAGTAGCCATAAAGTTTATCATTTCGGGGGTAACCATCTCGGCAGCGGCTATAAAATCGCCCTCGTTTTCGCGGTCTTCATCGTCTACAACTATTACCACTTTGCCCAGGCGTATGTCTTCAATAGCCTCTTCAATGGTATTTAGCTGTATTTTTTCTTCGGTTGTTATCATAACCTGGGGTGTGTTGTTTGTGGGTTAAACTTGCGTTTTAGGCTTCGCTTTAAACAGTTTTTCAAAGACTTTTTGAAGTGGCAGCAACAAATTGTCAAAACTGATAAGCCCTATATCATTCGTGGCCCTGTAGGTAAGCAATATGGCCAGCGGGGTTAGTACAAAAGACGATACCCACGAGCCCATAAACGGCGGGATACCGTTTTCCTGAGCGAGTTTTTTTCCGAATGTATTTATAAAGTGGAAGATAATAAATATAAGTACCGCAAATACTATGGGCAGCCCCAGCCCCCCTTTACGGATTATAGCACCCAGTGGCGCCCCTATAAAAAACATCATAATACAGGCGTAGGCTATTACAAACTTGTCATAAAAGGCAAGCCAGTGCCCGTTGATGTTCTTTATTTTTTCCTGGAGTACGGTTTCACCCGATGTAACTATGTATTGTGTACTGCTTACATTATTTACAGCCACCTCGAGCACGCGCGGTCGGTCTGCCTTTTTTAAAATGGCGAGCAGGTCTTTTGGCGGTTGCTTCGTTTTTTTTAGGGTGTCCTTAACTGTATTTTGCGCTGCGGCAACAGTTGGGGTAAAAGCAGCTACCGGCCGTATAACAAGGTTATCGGCTATGTTTTTTGCTTCTTTATCATAACTGCCCTCCAGCGAATCAAGCGTATAATTAAGTTCAGATACATTAAGCATATTGTTAGTATGCGATATCTGCTCATTATCTACATCGCTGTTATTAAGGGCGGTAAGGTCTATATTCATCAGCTGCCGCGAAAAGCTGCTTTTGGCAAAAGGTTTTTTAAGCCTGTCCTGCGGGCTTTTGCTGTTAATGTCTTCATAATAATAGCCGTCATACAGTTCTAACTGTAACAGGTTACTTTTTTCCTGGCTTTTAAGCAGCCCGGTCTTAGAGCGTATAATGGTGGCATTGGCAGCGCCGGGGCTGCGTTTGTGTATGGTAACGCCGGTAAGCTTTTCGCCGTTTTCGCCCGATTTTTTTTCTACGCGTATATTAAAAAATCCTACCGCGTTAAACTGCCCCTCTACAATAGCCATGGCAGGCTTGCGCTGAAATATGTTTTTACGCAGGTTGCTAAAGCGGTATTGTGCCTGGGGTATTACATTATTGGCAAAAAAGAAGGCTACAATACTCAGGCAAAAGATGAATATGGTAAGCCCGCGCATGGCTCTGCCCAATGAGATGCCCGATGATTTCATGGCGGCAAACTCGTAGTTTTCGGCAAAGCTGCCAAAGGTCATTATCGAGGCTAACAGTATGGAAAGCGGCAGCACCAGCGGCACCATGGTAGGGGAATAAAAGCCAAGGAATTTTATTATTACCCAGGCATCAAGGTCTTTACCCGCGAGTTCAGCTATAAAAAGCCATATACCCTGAAGCACAAATATAAGGAACAGGATAATGAATACGGTCCCGAAGGTTTTTATAAACGAGGTAAGGATGTAGCGGTCTAAAATTTTCACCCGTAAATTAATCTAACCGGTTAATGTAATAGTTTGGATATTTACTTTCGGTAAAGGTAAAGTGATTTTTTGACAAAGGTTGGTTTGTTTTAAAAGAATTTATCGTAATAGTGGTTTTGGTGCCATTATCATCGGTTTGTATCAGCGTATAAATGTGTTTTGTTTGCGAATCGATACCTAACAGTACATACTTTACATCGCTTTTAACGTCAGTCGGGGTAAGCTTTATATACTGTATCTTGCGGCCTTTTATGGGCTGCAGTATATCCATGGCATACTTGTAGCCCGAATTAAAAAAGGTGAGCATCTTGCCGGGGGTCATCTCATCCTTCTTGTCATCATAAGGCGATATGGTTATCTCCTCATCCTGCGGCACAATGTTATACACCTTTTTCCCGTCAAAAATACGGGTAACACCCATAAAGTTAAGCACATACTTATCGCCCTGCAAAACTACATTGCCTTTGCTCTCCTGGTTGATGTTCTTGCCGGGGTTGCTTACCTGGTACTTAAAGTCGATGGTAATGTTGCTGTAGCTTTTAATACGGCCCGATACATCGTCAAGCAGGTCTTTTGCCTTTTGCGAATCCTGCGCGGTACTTACGTTGCCTGTTAAAAAAACAGCGAATAGAATAATCCTGAAAATGCCCTTCATGCTAAAAATCGTTTTCTTCATTTTTAAAGAATTGTTCCAGCGATACAAGGTCAGATATTAAAACGCTTCTGGCTTTACTGCCTTCAAACGGGCCCACAACGCCTGCCGCCTCCAGCTGGTCTATCAGCCTTCCGGCCCTGTTGTAGCCCAGCTTGAGCTTGCGTTGCAGTAATGATGCCGAACCCTGCTGGGCTGTAACTATTACTTCGGCGGCTTCCCTGAACATTGTATCCCTTTCGCTGATATCTATATCAAGATTAGTGCCACTTTCTTCCCCAAAGTATTCCGGGAGCATATAGGCATCAGGATATGCCTTCTGGGAGCCAATGAATTCGGTAATTTTTTCTACCTCCGGCGTATCTACAAAAGCACACTGCACGCGTGTAAGGTCGTTGCCCTGGGTATACAGTAAGTCGCCACGGCCTATAAGCTGGTCAGCGCCCTGGCTGTCGAGGATGGTACGGGAGTCAATTTTAGATGTAACACGGAAGGCTATCCTGGCCGGGAAGTTAGCCTTGATGATACCCGTAATAACGTTAACCGACGGCCTTTGCGTGGCAATAATAAGGTGTATGCCTATGGCACGGGCCAGCTGCGCGAGGCGCGCTATAGGGGTCTCTACCTCTTTGCCTGCAGTCATTATCAGGTCGGCAAACTCATCTACTACCAGTACAATATAGGGCAGGAAACGGTGGCCGTTTTCAGGGTTTAGCTTGCGGTGGCGGAATTTTTCGTTATACTCCTTAATATTGCGCACCATAGCGTCTTTAAGCAGGTTATAACGGTTATCCATTTCAATACACAGCGAGTTAAGCGTGTTGATAACCTTGGTGTTATCGGTTATAATGGCATCGCCGCCATCGGGCAGCTTGGCCAGGTAATGGCGCTCTATTTTGTTAAACAGCGTAAGCTCTACCTTTTTAGGGTCTACCAGTACAAACTTCACTTCGGCAGGGTGTTTTTTATACAGCAGCGAGGTAAGCACCGCGTTTAACCCAACCGATTTACCCTGCCCGGTGGCACCCGCCATAAGGAGGTGGGGCATTTTGGCAAGGTCAGTAACAAAGGTTTCGTTGCTAATGGTTTTACCTAAGGCGATAGGCAGCTCCATCTCAGCATTCTGGAACTTTGGAGAACCTATAACGCTGCGCATCGATACCATAGTGGGCCTGGTATTAGGCACCTCAATACCTATGGCGCCTTTACCCGGTATGGGAGCGATAATACGGATGCCCAGTGCTGCAAGCGAAAGCGCAATATCATCCTCAAGGCTCTTAATACGCGATATGCGGATGCCGGCCTCGGGTACAATTTCGTATAGCGTAACGGTGGGGCCTACAGTGGCTTTTATCTGCGCTATTTCAATCTTATAATTGCGCAGTGTTTCTACAATGCGGTTTTTGTTTTCTTCAAGCTCGTGCTGGTCTATGGTAATGCCTCCGGACGAGTAGTCTTTTAAAAGCTCAAGCGGCGGAAACTGGTAATTGCTGAGCTCAAGCGTGGGGTCAAACTCTCCAAAATCGCGCACCAGCCTTGAGGCAAGGTTTTCTTCCACCACGGTTTCATCCTCTATTTTTTCGATAACAAAATTTTCGTCGGATGTTTCTATAATTTCGTGCACCTGGGCAGGCGGCTCTGCGGGCACTGCCGGTTTTGTTAGGGGTTCGAGGTTAATCTGCGACGAGTGTGCTATGGTAGGCCTAAGCGAATCGCGGTTAATTTCAAATTTTGACGCGGGTATGGGAGCGGGTGCCGGCTCATCTTCCGGAAGTTTTTTCAGCTGGATGTTTTCCAGTATTTCTTCGTCAAGTTCTTCCTCGTCCATGTCTTCATAATTGGCATGGTGAAATACAAGGTCCTCTTCCGGCTCTTCCTCAACTGGCTCTTTAATTACGGGTTTAACCGCCATGGGTGCCGAAGCAGTTTCTTTAGCCTCGGTTTCCTCCTCTTCATCGTCTTCAAACTTCCGTTCAAAAAATGCTTTTATAGCATCCGGGGATATCTTAACCCGCATGAACAGGAATACCGAAAGGCCAAAAATAAGTACCAGCAGTGTGCCGGTCTTGCCCAAGTAGTCCTGCATAAAAAGGTTCATTTCATAGCCTATAACGCCGCCCAGTTCCGGCAGGTAGGCGTTAAAGAAACCGCACAGTATTGAGACGATTATAACAAGGTAAATATCCCAAAAGAGTGTTTTTTTAAGTTTGCTTACCGCGAGGTCTAACACCAGGTAGGCGCCCGTTAAAAAGAAGAACCGTATTAATATAAACGATGCCACGCCAAAACCGTGGTACAAAAACAGGTCGGCTATATAAGCGCCAAACTTGCCCAGCCAGTTGCCTACCGGCTCATTGCGGTCACCAAAAGCCGTGAGGGCGCTCTGGTCTGACTCCCAATACAAAAAGTAGGACACAAACGAAAGCAGCATGGCTACTGAAAACAGGAAAAATAGTATGCCCAGCAGTACTTTATTCCTGCGGGAAAGCTTCCATTTTCTCTTTTCGGTTTCGGGTTGTTCCGGTTTTTTTGCAGGTTCTTTTTTAGCCTTTGCCATATACTGTAAACTCCTCGTTTTTTGTAAAAATACCAAATTTAAAACAACAGTGCCACTTTAGGGTAATAAATTATAGCGCCCACCACTATAGCCGCCACCGCCGCAAAAAACACCGCCCCCGATGCTACATCTTTTATAAAGCCGATGCGCTCGTCAAAATTTGGCTGGATGAAATCGCACATTTTTTCTATGGCAGTGTTAGCGCCTTCTATGGCCATAATAAGCCCTACCGCAAAGGTTTGCATCATCCATTCGGTAGCCGAAATATTAAAATAAAACCCGGCAACAGTAACCAGTATGCCCAGGCCAAGCTGCACCATAATGCTGTGCTCGCGGGTAATAAGGGTAACTGCCCCTTTAACAGAATAGGATATACTTTTTAGCCTGCCCCTAACAAACCTGTTGTCTTTCATTAAAATGCTTATTTACAGTGCAGCAAGCGCCGCATCATAATTTGGCTCATCTTTTATTTCGGCCACCTGCTCGGTATACACCACGTTGCCTTCGGCATTAATAGCCACAACAGCGCGGGAATGCAGGCCGGTAAGCGGGCCATCAGTAATGGTAAGGCCGTAAGCGTTGCCAAAAGCGCCTTCCCTGAAATCAGAGGCTGTAATTACTTTATCGATACCCTCGGCGCCGCAAAAACGGTTTTGTGCAAAGGGCAGGTCGCGCGAAATGCAGATAACCTTGGTATTCTCAAGTGCTGCCGCCTTTTCGTTAAACTTGCGTACCGAAGCGGCACAGGTGCCCGTATCGATGCTGGGGAATATATTAAGTATAAGGTTACTGCCTTTATAGTCGGCCAGTGTTGTGGTGCTAAGGTCGCCTTTTACCAGTGTGAAATCGGGCGCGGGTGTTCCGGTTTGGGGTAGTTCGCCGGATGTGTGTACGGCGTTTCCGCCAAGAGATATTGTAGCCATGGTTTTGTTTTTATTGAAAAGCAAAAGTAGTGTTTTTTGTTTATTGTTGGTTGTTGAAAGTTCATGGTTCTGGGTTCAGTGTTTGAGGAGCCCGTGAACCGTGAACCATAAACCATTTACGCTTTTGCAACCTATTGCTTTAAGATAAAATTAGCCATGTAGGCCAGGCACACAATGCCTATAGTATAAATGATCATGATATAAAGGGATCCCAGTATTTTTTTAAGGTCAAAATTTTCAATTTTGAGGGACAGCCCAAAAAAGATTGCCGAGGTATAGGCAAACGCCAGCCACCACCGGTAAATGATATTCTTCGCCGATATGCCATTTTTAAAGTCAATATCATTCATATCGCCAAATTTTTCTATTTTGTAAATAGCGTTTAGCTTCACAAGAAACGGGAACGTAAAGCAGGTAAACAGCAGTACAAATACTAACGTCCATTTAAAAATAAGAAACCTGTTATAGCCGTAATTCCACCACATTTCATCCACGGTATTCATCCATTTGGTGCCGGAATGGTTCCATTTATATTGTTTGTATTCAATAATCTAAAAGTTCATAGCTGTCCTGCTGCCCGCGGGTTTTAAAATTGTTCAGGAGGCTTTCGTAGATGCCCATCATTTCATCTTTTGGGATAGTTTTTGTTTTATCCAAGGCATCTAAGTATAAAGTATCTAAATAAAAATGCTGGTAATCGATATGAAATTTAGATATATCTGATTTATAAAGATTTGTTTTGTGTTTTTTGTACAACTTATTAACTGTGTCAAATCTTTTTGGAATATTAAAATCAGCTACCGTTAGATCAATTTCATTTTTAATATTATTGTTAAATGAGAAATCTATATAATCGGGAAACTTGCAAAGATTAAAATAAAAAAAGCTAGAATCTCTTAATTTAAGATTTATAAATCTTAAGGTATCACAAAATAATGTACGTTTAAAATCAATTTTCCCATCTATCTCTACTTCTCTAAATATAACAGAGCCAAGATACATGCAATCATTTGATGAAAAATCTCTATTAAAAGATGAGCCGGATATATCGAATTTTTTCTTAATCTCAACATCCATCATTTCAACAGAATTATTAAAAATGGATTTATGAAAGTATAAATTCTCATTGAACATTGAACTAAATAGAAATATATGACTATTAATTTTATATTTATAATTTGAAAATACAGTGTTGTTAAATGTTGTATAAAGATATGAGGTGTCTTTTTTCGAAAAAATAACATTATTACCCTTATAATCTGTATAATTATCTATGGAATAAATTTCATATAAATTCGGGTTATCAACAAATATTCCTTCTTTCTGCTTCCTTCCGTCTACCAAAAAGCAAATAACAACCACAGTAAATATGTATGGCACATAAATACAAAGTAGTTTTGTCAATCTGGTTATCAAATTCATATATTGATATTTAAGACCATAATGATAAGAAAGATTTAAAAGGAAAAAAATACCTATTACTGGGTATTTCATAAAAATTAAAAACACGCTACGGACACCAGTTTTTCCTAGTGCAAAATTACCACGCTTTTGTCATCAAAGTACTGAAGGCATCCTTTCAGTAAACAGCGCTAAAAAATGCCTTTTGAAAAAAAATATACCGATTGTGCACCGAAAACGGTTTAGTTTAAAAAATACAGAAATTAGGTAAAAATATAGGTATTGATAATCAATGTTTTACAAAACATAAATTTTTAAAAAATATACCGATTGTTAAACTTTTGCGCGCAAAAACTATGTTGATAACTTTATATAAAGAATTTGCCTACAAAAATACGAGCAAGATTTGGCTCAAGTTTTTATCCTGAAAAATTGTAAAAATTTAATTTCAAAAAAAACATGAAACAAAAAATTACTGATTTAAAATCTGGGCGCAGAGAATAGCTTTTCTAAATTACCGTACCTGCCCATCGTATTTTTGCATCTTATGCCCAGAAAATCTAAAACCTCCAAGTTATTTTTATATTTTTGCTTGTACCATTAACAAAAATTTGTGAAAAATATACTTGCCGTTGCATTATTGTTATTAATTCCTGTTAGCCTGTCTGCGCAAAGCGATTGCCGGGATGCCATTATAGTATGTGGCGATAACAACTATACCGGCCTGAATGCTACCGGGATAGGCTTCCAGGAACTGAATATCAACAATGCCTGCACCAGCGTAGAGCACAACAGCCTTTGGCTAAAAGTGCTTATTAAAGACGGCGGTACGCTTGGCTTTATTATAACCCCTGAAGAAACAGACGACCTTGTAGTAGACTTTGACTTTTGGATGTACGGCCCCGGGGTAGACTGCAGTAACTTAGGTACCGCTATCCGCTGTTCTACTACTAACCCTTTAGCAGCCGGGCTTACCTATAATACTACCGGCATGAACGAAGAGGCAACTGATACATCTGAAGGGCCTAATGAAGATGGTAATGCTTTTATACACTGGGTTGATGCCGAAGATGATGATATATACTACCTGGTTATAGACCGGCCTCACGGCGCATCAAATTTTTCGCTGCAATGGACGGGCACGGCAACATTTCATGACGTACCTGTATTTTTAAACCCTGATAATATACCCCTTGACATTGCGCAATGTGATGCCGATGGTACCGATGATAACGCTACAGCGTTTGACCTTACCGTATATTCAGCCATGTTTATAGGGCCGCAAACTGATGTAGCCCTCACCTACCACCTGAGTTTAAACGACATGACTACGGGCGAAAACCCCATTGCTACCCCCGAAGCCTATGTCAATATAAGTAACCCGCAAACCATCTACCTGCGGATGACAAACACCGTGACAGGTTGTTTTTCTAACGAAACCTTTAGCATATCGGTGGAAGAAGCGCTGCTTGCCGGCACACCTGACGATCTTACGCTTTGCGATTATAACGACAACGGCATACAGCTTTTTGACCTTTGGGAAAACAACGCCCCGCTAACCGATGGCGATACAAATATCAGTGTTACCTACTACACTTCGCAGGAAGATGCAGTAAACAGGGTCAATGCATTAGACAGGTTCCACCCTAACAGCCAGCCCTATACAGCTGATACCATCTGGGCGCGGTTTGAATATATTGTGGGCTGTTTTGGCTATGGCCTGGCCCCTTTTACCATAAGTGTAACTCCCCCGCTGGACTTTAGGTACAAACTTGATGTGGTAGATTTTAAAGATGACAACAACGCCATACACGTTAATATGCACAACGGCAACGACGCGTTTGAGTTTTCCTTAGATGGCATAAACTTTAGTGATGACGCCGGTTTTACAGGGCTACGGCCCGGTATCTATACCGTATACATAAGGGGTAAAGACGATTGTAAAATTATTGATTTTGAAGTGCCCATACTCAGTTATCCCCGGTTTTTTACACCTAACGGCGACAGCTATAATGAAATATGGAATGTAAAATTTGTAAGCTATTTCCCTGATGCCCGCATTAGCATTTTCGACCGTTTTGGCAAACTGATTAAAAGCTACTTTGGCAGCCAGGCGGGATGGGACGGCACCTACAACGGCCCCAGGCTCCCCGCTACCGATTACTGGTTTACACTTGAGTTTACCAGTGGCAGAACCGTAAAGGGGCATTTCGCATTGATAAGGTAATTGTAAATAAAATCGCCCGTTGCAATCTGGCATTGGCAAAACTAAAGAGGCATCATTTACATTTGGTTAACTAATTTTCAATATTTTTGCTTAAAACCATTATCTGCCCAGTGAAAAATATAGTTACCACCGCCCTGTTATTGCTGCTGTTTCCTGTTATACTATATGGGCAAAATGACTGTATGGATGCTATTGTAGTATGTGGTAATAACAACTATAACAGCCTTAACGCAACCGGCACAGGCATACAGGAACTCAATATAAATAATGCCTGCAGTGGTGTCGAAAACAACAGCCTTTGGCTCAAGGTGCCTATAAAACAAGGGGGGAGCCTGGGGTTTATGATAACCCCGGACCAGGCAACTGACCTGGAAGTAGATTTCGATTTTTGGGTGTTTGGCCCCAATGCCGATTGCAATAACCTGGGAACCGCAATACGCTGTTCCACCACAAACCCCATAGCTGCCGGATTAACGTATAATACTACCGGTGTGAGGCAAAGCACAGCCGGCAATTCCGAAGGGCCCGGCGAAGATGGCGACGGCTATGTAGCTATCATAAATGCAAATGATAACGACGTGTATTACCTGGTTATAGACCGGCCCATAGGCACATCAAATTTTTCGCTTACATGGACGGGTACCGCCAAGTTTTATGATGTTCCAGTGTCGTATAGTACCGATGAAGTACTGCCCGACATTGCCCAATGTGATGCAGACGGCACCGACGATAATGCCACAGCATTTGACCTTACCGTACATGAAAACACCCTAAGGGGGCCACAAACCGACATCGCCTTTACCTATCACAATACCATAAATGACATGATTACGGGCGAAAACGCAATTGCCACGCCACATGCTTATGTTAATACAGGTAATCCGCAACCCATTTACCTGCGGATGACCAATACGGTAACCGGATGCTTTACTGAAGAAAGAATAAGGATAAGGTTAGAAGATGCCGTATTTTCGGGTACACCGGTAAACCTTCGCCTGTGCGATGAAGATAATAATGGGTTGCGGCTTTTTGACCTTTGGGAAAATAACGCCCCCTTAAGCCAGGGCGATGCTAATGTTAACGTAAGGTATTATGCCACGCAGGACGATGCAAATTTAGAAGTTAATGCGTTAGGCCGGTTTTACCCAAACAGCCAGCCGTATATGCCTGAAACCGTATACGCGCGGTTAGAGTATTTTACCGGATGCTTTGGCTACGCCGTTTTGCCCTTTACGCTTACTGTGCCGCGTATTGCCGATTTTAGCTACACTCTTGATGTGGCAGACCTGACCGGAACCAGCAACAACACTGTAACCATTAATATGGATATCGGTAATAATGCCTTTGAGTTTTCGCCCGATGGTATAATTTTTACTGATACCAATACGTTTTACCAGTTAGCGCCGGGCATTCATACCTTTTACGTCAGGGATAAAAACCTTTGTGACACCATTAATATTGATGTCCCCATACTCAGTTACCCCCGCTTTTTTACGCCCAATGGCGACAGTTATAATGAGGCGTGGAATATCAGCTACATACGCTACTACCCTGATGCCTATATCACGATTTTTGACCGTTATGGTAACCTTATCTACGGGTTCTCTGGCAGGGAGACGGGTTGGGATGGCACCTACAACGGCACGCCCCTACCCGCTACCGACTACTGGTTTACTATTGCGTTTGCTTCCGGCCGGGAAGTAAAAGGGCATTTTTCGCTGGTAAGGTAGCAACGCATCTAATAATGCTTAAAATGCACTATCATTTTTTACCATCTGATAATTTAAAACTATTTAATGAATAATTAAACTTTTGCAAGTGCTTCTCCCTAATGTTGATATACACTAAAATATAATCTTTAGTAACCCTTAGACCAAAATATTTTTTTTTATTAAAATTTGGATAAGCTTTATCTAATTCAGGTAGATTCAATCGTAATTCTTGAATAATCTTTATAAAATTATCCTTATCCATTGCCATCAGTTCGGTGGATTCATAATTTCCAGTATTGCCTGCTATAAATAGTTTTTCTCCTTTTAAAAAACGATTACTATTTGGTTAGGAACTTGGCTAATAGAAGATTTTATTGTAATGTACTGTGGTACTTCTATAGAGTAAGGCTTTTCGAAAACAACAGTATCTCCATATTTAAAAGAAAATGGTTTTTTTTTTAGCCTAAAAAAATCTGAGTTTAATTTTTCATTATAAAATATGCATAAAGTATCTACATTACGTTTATTCTGTTGGGCGTTACAAATCAAATTGAAACAAAACAATATCAATAGAATTATTCTTGTCAGCATGGGTTTACATTATCTTGGGAGCAATATTTTGTATGCTTTTGTAAATCTAATAACTATCTTGTTGATTGCTCCTGCAAATTATAATCTAATATAATCATAAAAGCCCAGTCCTAAATGATTTTTTATGCATAAGCATTAAGATAGTACCAGTGGCATAAAAATCAAAAACCACTCCCTAAAGAGTGGTTTTCTATGTAATGTAATAAGTTCTTAAGGCTAATCCTTCAACACCTTCAAATGTAAAGTCTCCCCTTCGGTAGTATGCAGCGTTATAAAATAAGCGCCCGCGCTGTACGCCGAAAAATCAATTAAAAAGTCCTTCTGCCCTGCCCTTTGGCTCAGTATTAGTTTTGAGGTTATATCATACACTTCAAAGTGTTCTACCAGGTTAGTGGCATGTACAGTAAGCTCATTGGTAACCGGGTTAGGATAGCAGGTAACGCTGTTTTGCTTTAGTGGCTCATCCACAGATAACTGCGTACACGCTATGGTCGCATCCCACCCGCTAAAGGTAGCACCGTCGTTTGACGTGAACCAGAATGTTAACGCTCCTACGCTGTTAGTAGCCGTAACCGTACCCGGGGAGGCGTTGCCGTTGCCCATAAACAGTAGCGGGTAGCTGGTATCAGGGCCGTTATAAATGCGCAGGTAGTCGCAGCAGTCTTCTAACTGGAAGCTGTTAAACACGGCGCTTACCGCCTGGCCGGGTGCTCCGGGGTAAATAACCGTTGTGCTGTTTTCCATATCGCTGTAGCTTCCTGTAGCGCCGCCGGTATCATAAAAATGCCCGCCGCAGCTTACACTACTTGTGCAAAAGGTATAAGGGCCCGCCCAGCCTGAAGTAATGTCGCTGCAAACGGAACGTACATAAAAGTCGTAGCAGGTATTTATTGTAAGCCCTGTTGCGGTATACGGGTTGGTGTTTATAGCCGTAGCTTCCCCGGCCGGGGTTGCGCCCTGCGATACCACATATATCTCCCATTGCGAGCTGGGGTTTGCCTCATCCCAGGCTATGGTAGCCGATGTGCCGGTAGCTGCCACCTGGCGTACGTTTTGCGGTGCGGTGGCGCAAGGGCTAAGGGGTTCGCAAAGTATCATGGCATCCCAGCCGGCACGCGTTTCTATGTCATCCGAAACGAAAACAAACGTAAGCGCACCTGAGGGGTGTGTAGATTGTACCGTACCAGGAGAAGTGTTTCCCGAACCGTGG
The DNA here is from genome assembly GCF_046613695.1 of Flavobacterium sp. RHBU_24. Classification (NCBI taxonomy): domain Bacteria; kingdom Pseudomonadati; phylum Bacteroidota; class Flavobacteriia; order Flavobacteriales; family Flavobacteriaceae; genus Flavobacterium; species Flavobacterium sp. RHBU_24. The sequence continues at coordinate 35,407 of NZ_JBKJHD010000004.1, forward strand.
AACAGCAGTTCACCGGAGGCGTCCGGGCCGTTATAAATAGATAAGAAGTCAAACCCGTCTTCCGTTTCAAAACTGGTAAATATGGCTTTTACACTATCGCCGGCATCGTGGGGATAGATAACAGTTGTTATATTTTCATCTTCATCGTAATTGCCGTTTGCACCACCGGTATCATAAAAGTGGTCGCCCGCGCAGTAATCGGGCAGGGTGCAGAACCCAAATGGCCCCGACCATGCCGAAACGCCTTCGCTGCAAATGGTTTTCAGGTAAACGTCATAGCACAAGCCACTGTTTAACCCTGTGGCGGTATACGGGCTTGTAGTTATAGGAGTACCATTTACCGCAGGCAGGGTACCTTGCGGAACCACCTGTACCTGCCACGAAAGCACGCCGGTATTAATTTCATTCCACGCAATGGTGGCCTGAGATGATGTGATGTTTGTAAAGGCAACATTATTTACCGAAAGGCCGCAGGGTGGCATAGGTTCACAAATAATGGCCGCATCCCAGCCAGGGGCGTTTATAACATCATCGGACGTAAACCTGAAGGTAAGCGCGCCCGTAGGGTGCGTTGATGCTACAGAACCGGGCGAGTCTGTACCGGTTGCCGTTAACAGCAATGGCGATGATGTATCGGGCCCGTCATACACATACAGGTAATCATAGCCGGCCTCTATATCAAAGGCTGTAAAGTTAGCCCTTACACGTTGGCCTGCGCCGCCGGGTGTTATAGTGGTAGTATAGTTTTCGTTAACGCTATATTCGCCGCCTGCGCCGCCGGTGTCATAAAAGTGTGTGCCTCCGCAATAATCTGGAGGTGTACAAAATGAAAGCGGGCCTACCCATGCCGACAGGCCATCGGCACAAACCGACTGCACATAAAAATCGTAGCATGTGCCCTCGCTAAGCCCGATAACCGTATACGGATTAGTAGTGGCTGCTGTACCGGCTCCCTGCGGCGTTTGGCCCTGTGGCACTACCTGCACGTTCCAGGAGAGGGCAGCGTTACCATCTGTCCAGCTCAATGTAGCCCCTGTAGGCGTTACAGACGAAACAGCAAGGTTAGCCAGTTCTAAAGAGCATGGCGGTAAGGGTTCACAAATAATAGTGGCATCCCAGCCTTCATCGGTTACAAACTGGTCTGAAACAAAAACAAATGTAAGCGCTCCCGTGGGGTGCGATGACACGATAACCTCCTGCATATCTGTTCCCGTTGCCGTGTAGATAAGCGGGGACGAAGTATCAGGGCCATCATATACATACATATAATCATAATCTTCCTCTATTGAGAACGAATTGAATATTGCCCTTACGCGAGAGTTTGCATTGTCAGGGTATATTACAGTGGTACTGTTCTCATTATCGCTATATTCCCCGTCTGATCCACCGGTATCTAAAAAGTGGGCGCCGGCACAAAAATCGGGCTGGGTACAAAAAGTAAACGGCCCTACCCATACCGTATTAAATCCATTAGGGCATACGGAACGGATGTAAAAGTCATAGCAGGTATCCACCATAAGACCGTCTTCTGTGTAAGGGTTGTCTGTTATTGTAAGGGTGTTACCTGTAGGCGTTGCGCCCTGTGGCACTATTTCTATTTCCCAGCTTTGGCCCCCGGTATTTTGGTTCCAGGCAATAGTAGCCGATGTACCTGTAACGCCTGCCAATACAATGTCGGTGGGCGTTGCGCAGGTGGTAGCAAAACTTCCGGTGGCGGAATAAGGCCCCTGACCACAGGTATTAGTGGCACGCACCCTCCAGTAATATGGGGTGTTGTTTTCAAGGCTTTGTGTTGCATAGCTGTTCGCCGTTACTGTTTCGCCAATCACTATATTTGAGAAAGCGGCATCGGTAGCCACCTGGATTTCATAGTTAATAGCGTTGCTTATAGCATTCCAGGTAAAGTTTACCGGCTGCTGCAGGCTTGCGCCGTTTGCCGGGGCAGTGAGTACCACCGGTGTGGTTATAGGCGCATAAATGGTTAACGTTACCGGAACTTCTTCAAAGTTACTGCCTGCTGCGGCATGTATATTAAAAGTATAGGTACCCGGTGCAAGTACCGAAAGATTGCCTAATGTAAGGGTTGTAGCGCCGGATGCCGAAAGATTCTGGTTACTAAAAGCCGCTGTAACACCTGCGGGCACGCCGGGTACGCTAAAGGTTACAGGCTGTGTAAAATCGGGCTGTACCGCAAAGTCAAAATCGTATGTTGCCAGCTCTGTGCTGTTGCATATCGCTTTGGTATCCTGGGCTGTAGTGAGCGAAAAATTCCTCACGCGTATACCCGAAATAATAAGCGAGTAGTGTTGCGGCTGGTTATTAAGCGTACCCTTGTGCGATACGGTAACAGTATAGTCCCCTGTAGGGTTTGCAACCTGTATTTTCTCTACATTATCTACAATGTTATCACCCTGCGTGGCGGCGTTACCCGGGTTTCCCGCATCCAGCTTCCAGGGCATATAGTTAGTACCTCCTTTTGTGATGCGTACATCAAGGTCGTTTACAAGGGCTGCCGTGGCATCGTCTACCTCATTATTTGTTATGGGGTTACCGGCAGGGTCAGTCCAGCACAGGGTAGCTACCAGCGGGCCGTTGCCCAGCGCGGTAACGTTCATAACATAAGGGTTGCCCTGGGTAAGGGTATTTTCCAGTATCACCGATTGAAAATTATCTTTGCTAATAACGTTCGCTGCTTTTTCGGCATTGATAAGGCCCCAGCCAAATTTATAATCTGGGCCGGGCGCGTCTCCTGCCTCATCGGCACTGTGTATCATAAGGCCGCGCACTGTGGCAGCCTTCATAAAATTATTGTTCTTCAGGTTATAATACTGCTGTAATAGCAATAAGGTGCCAGTTGCGCTGGGTGCGGCAACCGAAGTACCTGAAGCGCTACTGTACGAAGATGTTGAAGCATCTACAGACGAATAGGTATTTACACCCTTAGCCGAAATATCAGGCTTTACCCGGCCATCATCCGTAGGCCCCCAGCTACTGAACCACGACATGTGTACCGATGCCGGCCCCGTATAATTTGCTACTTCATCTACCGCTGCTACAATTATAGCGTTTTTGCTTACCCCCATACCGGCTAAGAGGTCATAACCGTTTTTATCGGTATTAAAGCCACCGCCGTTGCTGTTTCCCGCGGCAACCACCATCTGGTAGTAAGGCGCGTTATATAATAACTCATCCACATCTGCCGAGGTATTATCATATTTTCCCCATGTATCTGTACTCACAAATTCCGGCGAATAACCATAAGAGTGGTTAGAGAGCAGCAGCCCGTTTGCCGCTGCCTCCGCTGCTTCGCTTAGATCATTCCCCCAGTCATACGAGTGGCCATTGGCTTTAAATGCCATACCCCTTGCGTTCCCATTCTGCACAAGGTCGGTACCTAATACGGTACCCATAACATGTGTAGCATGCGAGTGCGACTGCAAAGTACCGTCCATTACCTGCACCCTGCCGGTATACAGTTCATGTTCCGGCAGGGCCGCCCCGGCATCCCAAATGGCAGCCAGCATATTTTGCCCTTCTATGGCAAGCCCCAGGCCGCCGCCGCTGTACAACTTGTTGGCCCTTGATGTAATGCCCGCCCCACGGTTGTATGTGGTATAATAAATGGGCTTGTTAAAACCGGTAACCCCCATAAGTTCAGCGTAGCTGCTATCGGCGGTTATAAACTTAGGCCAGTTGTAAATTGCGGCAAGGGCAAATGCCTTTTTTTTATTGTTTACAAAGTTGCGGCTGCTTTTAGCAGAAAATGCATTAAGGTAAGCCGTGTTTGTTTGCCGGATAATTTTTTGGCGTTCGGGCTGCGTCTGCGCAAGTAAAAACGCGGGAAAAAGTAGCAGAAGGTAGCGTAATTTCATGTTTGTTAGCTTTGGGTAAACCGATAAAAATTTAAATTAGAATGCTATGATGGAGAGGTTTATAATAACGGGGCGAATATAAGATATTTGATAACTATTTTTAATATTGCTTTAATTAATTTAAAATTTTAACACATGGATGAGATGTGTGGTAAAATTAATTAACATTTTAAGTCGCAAAATTTGTTTTTACAACAATCACGGGGCTGCTCCGCTTGCTAAAATATTATGTATTTTAATTAGGCGTATTTATATCAAGTCTAAATAAAAAATAATATTTTTGCGACTTGATATCAGGCTGTGTATTTCAAACCTGTTATCCGCCTAATTATAATTTATGAAAAAAATATTTTTATTCTCTTTTATCCTGGCCTGCGTTGCTATAAACGCGCAACAAAAAAACACACTGCTTGACGCCGAATTCTGGAAAAAAGCCCCCGATGTGGCAACCGTGAAAGCTGAAATCGCCAAAGGCAACAGCCCTAACGAATTTAACCCATTTAGCTTTGATGCCACAACCCTGGCAATTAATAATGGCGCGCCAAATGAAACCATAAAGTACTTAGTAGAACTTGATGGCAACGGCGTTAAAAAAATAACACACGATACCCGCATTTACCTGCATTGGGCGGCTTACAGGGGTAACGCAGAAATAGCAGACTATCTCCTTGCAAAAGGGTCAGACGTTAACTTCCAGGATAGCCACGGTAACACGCCCTTAGCCTTTGGGGCGGCAAACGGGCTTACCAATACCGCCGTTTATGATGCTTTCTTTAAAGCGGGCGTCAACCCAAAAACCAAATACGATGGCGTAAGCCTGCTGCTTTTAGCTATAGCAAGCGATACTAAAGATTTAACGCTTACCAACTATTTTGTTACCAAAGGCTTATCTCTTAAAGATACGGATGTGCAAGGCAAAACAGCAATAGACTATGCGGCCCGATCAGGAAACATTGATGTGATTAAAGCTTTACAGAAGAAAGGTGTTAAGCATACTGACAAGGCACTTATCATGGCGGCCCAGGGAACACGCCGCGGTGCAAACAGCTTAGATGTATTTAAGTACATGGTTGAGGAACTTAAAATAAAAGCCACGGCTACGGGCACTGATGGCGAAACCGTACTGCACTACCTGGTACGCAAGCCTAAGCAGCCAGAAATTATTGCTTATTTTTTAAGTAAAGGTGTAGACGTAAATAAGGCAGACGCAAACGGAAACACTGCCCTTATAAATGCCGCGGGAGGTAGAGATACCGCGGTTACCGAACAGTTATTGCCACTGGTAAAAGACATTAACGCTAAAAATGCAAAAGGCGAAGCGGCAGTAACAGCCGCGGTTAAAGGCGGCAGTGCCGAAATGGTGGCACTGCTCCTAAATAAAGGCGCCGATATAAACGTTACTGATAAAGACGGCAATAACCTGGCTTATTACCTCATACAGTCATACAGGCCACAGGGTGGCGAGGGCGGTGCAAAACAAGATGATTTTTCTGTTAAGATGAAGCTATTAGAGGATAAAGGCTTTAACTTTGCCACCGTGCAAAAGGACGGCAGCACGCTCTATCATCTGGCTGTGGCTAAAAACGACCTTGAGCTTGTAAAAAGAGTATCGGCACTAAAGCCAGACATCAATGCTAAAAACAACGAGGGCCTTACCGCGCTGCACAAAGCGGCTTTATTGGCTAAAGACGATGAAACCTTAAAGTACCTGGTTTCATTAGGGGCGAAGAAAGATATGGTTACAGAGTTTGACGAAACCGCCTACGCCCTTGCTAAAGAAAATGAGTACCTTGCCAAAAACAATATATCGGTAGATTTTTTAAAATAATACTATGAAATCAATATTCCGCATATGCCTCCTGGGCATCCTAATAAGCCTTGGTTCGTTTAGCGCTTCCGCACAAACCGCTAAATACAAGTGCCTGCTGCAAATGGGCAACTACATGGGCGAAGGCGCTTATATAGTTGTATCCCTCATAGACCCGCAGGGTAATTATGAAAAAACGCTGTATGTAATGGGCGACGACCAAAAGTGGTACAAAAGCCTTAAGGAATGGCATAAGACGCAGGCAAAAAAACCGCAGGACATTAGCGCTATAACCGGTGCATCAATTACCGGCGGCGACCGTAGCGTAACCACGCTTGAACTTGATGATTCAAAGCTGAATAAAGGCTATAAGATACGATTTGAATCGGTGGTGGAAGACCAGAAATACCATGTTGATGATGTAGAGGTGCCGTTTACTACCGCGGGCCTTGCGGATAAAACCGACGGCAAGGGCTACATACGTTACGTAAAGCTGAATAAAATACAATAGTACCCTCCCATTATAAATGACGCTTTCCCTCTGGCGGTACGCCCACCTTACCCTAGCTTTATGCTCCTGCCTGTTCCTCGCACTGGCCTCCCTTACGGGAGTGGTACTGGCAATAGACGCGGCAGGCGAAAAGCTAACGCCATACCGGGTAGAAAACTTTGAAAGTATTACCTTGGCAGAATCATTGCCCACGCTGCGTAAAGCTTACCCGGAGATTAGTGAAATCAGCGTAAACCACAACGGCGTTGTAACCCTGCAGGCTCTTGATGCCGATTTTAACGAGATTAATGCCTACGTAGACCCCCGCACGGGAAAGATACTGGGCACTCCGGAAAAGAAAAGCGAATTTATACAATGGGTAACTTCATTGCACCGCTCATTGTTTTTGCACGAGGCGGGACGTATTTTTGTAGGGGTAAACGCGTTTCTGCTGTTGTTGATTACCATATCGGGCACGGCGCTTATACTGCAACGGCAGCGCGGCCTTAAACGTTTCTTTAGTAAAATTACTAAAGATAGCTTTAACCAATACTGGCATGTGATCCTGGGCAGGATCCTGCTTTTCCCCATTTTTACCCTGGCTATTACCGGCACCTATCTTTCAATGGAACGGTTTCATTTATTTGGCGAAGAAAAACCTATTGAACACAACATCAAAATACCGGACGGCGATGCACCTCAACAGCAGGACCTTGCCACTACTCCCCTATTTAAGAACACGTACCTGGTCGATGTACAGAAAATACAGTTCCCTTTTACAGACGACCCTGAGGAATACTATACCATAAAACTGAACGACCGGGAAATAGCAGCCAGCCAGTTTACCGGCGCTATATTAAGCCAAGTACACTATAGCCAAACGTCTACTTTAGCCGCGCTCAGCCTGAGCATCCATAGTGGCCGTATAGGTATATTTTGGGCGGTAATTTTGGCTACTGCCTCGCTTAACATACTGTTTTTCATATACTCGGGCTTTGCCATGACGCTGCGCCGCAGGGCTACCAAAATTAAAAACAGGTATAAAGCTGATGAGAGCCGTTTTATACTATTGGCAGGTTCAGAAAACGGAAGCACGCTGCGCTTTGCCGATGCCATACACAGGCAGCTTTTGGCGTCGGGCCATAAATCGTACCTGGCACAGCCTAATGATTATAAGGTATATCCCCAGGCAGAACATATAGTACTTTTTACGTCCACGCACGGGCTGGGCGACGCGCCATCAAATGCTACAAAACTGCTTTCGCTGATTCAGAAATTTCCGCAACAACAGGCCGTAAAGGTATCGGTAGTGGGCTTCGGTTCAGATGCCTACCCTGATTTTTGCGGCTTTGCGAAAAAAGCAAACAACAGCTTTACTACACAGCAATGGGCGGAAAGTATACTGCCGGTGTATACCGTAAACGACAAATCGGCGGTGGAGTTTACCCACTGGGTTAACGCCTGGGCTGCCAAAACCGGTATTCCACTGGCTACCACCCCCGCCCTGTACAACCAGAAGCCAAAGGACCTTGAAAAGATAAAAGTACTGGCTAAGCAAACCGACAGTGAGCATACCTTTATGCTTACCCTTAAAGCCAGTGGCCGGTTTACATCCGGCGACCTGCTTGCTATTTACCCGGCTAACGATAACCGCGAACGCCTGTACTCCATAGGTAAAATAAACGGCAACATACAGCTTGTGGTACGCCTGCACGGGCACGGGCTGGGGTCATCTTACCTGCACAGCCTCAATGTGGGCGATACCTTTAAGGCGCGGATAGTGGATAATAAAACTTTTCACCTGCCAAAGGGCAAACCGGTTATTATGGTAGGCAACGGCACCGGCATAGCGCCATTTTTAGGCATGCTGGCCCAGGCGGGCAGAAAATACGACTACCAGCTGTACTGCGGCTTCAGGAAGGAAACATCGCTTACAAAACAGCACCTTGATTTTGCCAAAGCACAAATGCGTAACCACCACCTTAAGGGCTTCCACATGGCATTTTCACGAGAGGTAAACAACATGTATGTAATGGATTTAATACAGCGGGACGCACCGTTTTTTGCAGCGCATTTAGAAAAAGGAGGTGCCGTAATGCTGTGCGGTTCGGTAGCCATGCAGCAGGATGTAGAAGCCACCCTTAACACAATTGTTACCGGAATAAACCGCAAGACACTGGAATATTATAAGCAAAAAGGCCAGTTACTTACCGACTGCTATTAGCCAATTATGCCAAATCACAATATTGTTTATATCATAATTGATGGTACTTTTGCTCTTTAAATTAAAATTACCTTGGTAAGCACCCCTGAACATATCACCTATTTTCCTGAAAACAGCATAAAGGGCATTCCACTACCGGAAAAATTTACCTTTCCTTTCTTTTATGAACCGCATCCGCTCACGCAAATCGCTGCGGAAGAGTTGCAGCACTACCTGGAAAATGAAGCTGGGTTAGGCCATAATTTCGGGCTTATAAAAAACCAGCCGGGGCTGGTAATCGGCAAGATGTTTGGCGTGCTGGTGGTACAGGATAAGCAGGGTAAACTCGGATACTTATCGGCTTTTTCCGGAAAACTTGCCGGCGAAAACCTCCACGAGCGTTTTGTACCCCCTGTTTTTGATATGCTTATAGAAAACAGCTTTTTCCTGAGGGAACAGTACATCCTTAATGATATTAACGACAAGGTTAAGGCACTGGAAGAAGATAAAGAATATATAACGCTTAAGCAGGACTTGGCAATATGCTCTGCACAAGCTGAACAGGAAATTACAGCCGCTAAACAGCAGTTAAAAGCAAATAAAAACGCACGCAAGGCACTACGCCAATCGCAAATTGAAACAGTGACCCAAGAAGAATATGCTGCGTATGATGCCGAACTCATAAAGCAAAGCCTGCACGAAAAGCGGGAATTTAATGCGCTTACGCTAAGATGGACACAGTTGATTGATGAAAAAAAAACAGCCATAAGCGAGTTTGACAACCAAATAGAAGCCTTTAAAAATGAACGCCGCGAAAAATCGGGCGCGTTGCAGCAACAGCTTTTTGAGCAGTACTCATTTTTAAACCAATATGGCAGGGAGAAAAGCCTGCAGGCCATTTTTAGCGAAACGGTGTTTGGCCGCCCTCCTGCCGCCGCGGGTGAATGTGCGACGCCAAAGCTGCTGCAATATGCTTTTTTAAACGGCCTTACACCGCTTGCAATGGCCGAGTTTTGGTGGGGTGCCCCGCCAAAGAGCGAGATACGAAAGCATAAGCAATTTTACCCGGCCTGTACCGGCAAATGCCAGCCTATATTAAAGCACATGCTGGAAGGCATAGATATGGATGAAAACCCTTTACTGCACAATGGCGGCGAAGGGAAAACACTGGAGGTTGTATTTGAAGACGATAACTTTGTGGTGGTAAACAAGCCTGCGGAACTGCTTTCGGTTCCCGGCATAAATATTAGCGACTCGGTATACAGCCGCCTTAAGGACCGTTTCGGGGGGATAGAGCCCATGATTATCCACCGGCTCGATATGGCTACTTCGGGGCTCTTGGTGGTTGCCAAAACAAAAGAGGCGCACAAGCACATACAGCGGCAGTTTTTAAAACGCACGGTAACCAAGCGCTACACGGCGCTCCTCTCTAAAGTAATCGAAAAAAATGAAGGAGAAATAAGCCTGCCGCTTCGTGTGGATTTAGACAACCGCCCCAGGCAGCTGGTGTGCTTTGAATTTGGCAAAAAAGCCATTACCCGCTTCAGGGTAATTGAGCGGAACGAAACCACTACTAAAATACACTTCTGGCCCGTTACAGGGCGTTCGCACCAGCTGCGTATGCATTCGGCACATGAGGATGGGCTCAACGCACCTATAGTGGGCGACGACCTTTATGGCACCCCTGCAAACCGGCTGCACCTGCACGCCGCCCACCTGGAATTTGTGCACCCAGTAACCGGTAAAACCGTTAGTTTTAAAGCCCCTGAGGATTTTTGACAAAATCCGGAGTCCTCAGTATAATCCTATCACCCACAACAGGTTAGTACGGGCATCGGACTACTATAATTTAAAATTCGTAATTTAAAATTCAAAATTCTATAGCAGTCTATCAGGGGTTACGCCGTCCATATCACCATAGTCAAGGTTCTCCCCTGCCATACCCCATATAAACGAGTAGTTGCTGGTACCACACCCGGAGTGTATGCTCCATTCCGGGCTGATGACGGCCTGGTTGCTCTGCATAAAAATATGCCTGGTTTCATCAGTCTGGCCCATAAAGTGGCTTATCGTCTGGCCCTGGGCCAGGTCAAAGTAAAAATAGGCTTCCATTCTGCGGGTATGGGTGTGCGCCGGCATGGTGTTCCATACGTTGCCTTCGTGCAGTTCAGTTAAGCCCATTTGCAGCTGGCAGGTTTCTACAATGCTGTTTACAATAAGTTTGTTAAGGGTACGGCGGTTAGCGGTTTTCTGGTCGCCCAGCTCTACTACCTCGGCATCTTCCTTACCTACTTTTTTTGTAGGATAGGCATGGTGCGCCGGTGCGGAGTTGATATAAAAACAGGGCTGTTCGCCGTCGGCAGCAGCAAAAATTACTTCCTTAACCCCTTTGCCTACATACAGCGCCTCTTTTTTAGAAAGTTCGTATACCGCACCATCTACGGTAACTGTGCCTTTTCCGCCCACGTTTACAATACCCAGTTCCCTGCGCTCTAAAAAGTAATTTGCCTTAAGGGCATCAATGGTTTCAAGGGTTAATGGTTTTGTAACGGGAAACGCGCCGCCTACAATAAAACGGTCATACATAGTATACACCAGGCTGATGGTATCATCCTCAAAAAGTGTGGGTATAAGAAAATGCTCCCTAAGCTCTTCTGTAGTATAATATTTTACATCTTCGGGGTGGTGTGCATACCTGAATTCTGATTTTGTCATGTTGTGTGTTTTGTGCGGATAACTATTATTTTATTCCTACAATTAATGGATTGGCAATAATTTGCGCCTGCTTTTTAAGCAGGGCATCCCAGTCGGCGCCTGTAGTTACCTGCCCACTTTTTGCCCATGCAAACCCTGCATAGTATACCACGGGCATCCCGGGCCTGAAAAGTACTAACAGGTTGCTCTGGTCCGTTGCCTTACTTTTATTTACAAATGATTTCTGCACCAGGTTAGGGTCGATAATCAATCCTTCGCCCACGTATATGTTATCAATCTTTTCGCTGTGGCTAAAAATACCCTGTTCCGGCAGCAGGTTTTCTGTCCCCTCGTTTTTATGCAATGTAATTCCGGTTGCATAGCCCTGTACCTGCTTTTTAGCATCATAGGTAATCTCAAATTTTGAAAAGTTACTGCCCAGGTCCAGTGATATGCGCCTGGTTTCGCGCGCCTCATACGGGCTATAGGCCGCATAGTTAAGCTCAAATATAGTGCGTAGCGGCCCGGTAGTAATGGTTTTCCACTTCACAAAATTTTTAGGTACATACAAGCTGTCGCTTTCCCAAATGCCGGTGCCGCCGGTGCCGCGGCTGCCGCCCACATGGTAGGGGTCATACCCTTCGCCCCGGTCTTTGTGGTAAAACTGCGGGTCGGTTTTATAACCTGCATACCACTTGTTTATAACAGGTTCTGTAGTGCGTTTAAACCAAAGGTCTATACCGCTGCCCAGGGTGCCGTTAGGAAGTTTCTTTTCGGCGCGCATCTGGGCATCGGGGCCATATGTGCGAAAGGCTACACGGTCGTTCTCCCATGCGTAATCGTCCGTCCGCTCCGGCACAAAACGTGAAAAGGTAGTATATTTAGGTATGGGCGGCGGGGTACTGCCATCGGTTACAAGGGTATACTCGCGTGCCTGCATAGCCGGTACCGTTGCCATAAACAGTACTTCTTCATTAGTGCCGTCGCCGTTATAGTCTATCCACTGCAATGTTTCAAGTATTCCTTCGGTGTTGTTTTTAAGGCGCACATCCTTAAGGTTCTTCCCGCTTAAAAAACCCTCAAGGTCCTTCAGCGGCAAGGCTACCACTTCGGTACGGTTAAAATCAAGAGGGTTCTTTACGGTCACCGATATTGACTCCTGCGCATTGCTTGCGGACGTATAAAGCATACCTGCCGCAAGCGTAAAAAGCGCCAGTGCCTGTTGTTTTGTATTTTTCATGAATAATATTTTTGTAAAGGTACAACCCATATTTCAATAGGTTAACCCCGTTTATTTTTTTCTTTATAGCGCATCAGCGCTTCCACAAAATAGTAGTCGCCATAACTAAGCGGCACGTCTATTTCGCTTTTATTAGGTATGTTGCCCACCCCGTGCTTCAGTAAAAAGCCACCGTTAGTTTGCGGAGCGGCAAAATATTCCGGGCCTGAAAGGGTATTGAGTATGGTTTCGGCATCCGCCAGATATTTTTTGCCGGGGCCGCCCTCAACATAACCGGAAAGCTCTATTAAAGCCGAAGCCGTAATGGCCGCCGCCGAACTGTCGCGCAAGGCGCCAGATGTGCCTGCCACACTGTAATCCCAGTACGGTATAAGGTCTTTTGGCATGGCTTTGTTAGTAAGGATATAATCTGCTATATGGGTAGCCTGTTCCAGGTACTTCGCATCTTTTGTTTCGCGGTACATTACCACATAGCCATACAGCCCCCACGCCTGCCCCCGCGCCCACGATGAGCCGTCGGCAGCGCCCTGAATGGTTATTTTATTAGTAACCGCGCCGGTGTGTATGTTATAAATCACTTCGTGAAACGAGCTGTAATCGGGCCTGAAATGGTTTTTCAGGGTAGTATTGGCGTGGTTTATTGCAATATCCCTATAGGTAGGGTCGCCGCTGAATTTGCTGGCCCAGAACAGCAGTTCCAGGTTCATCATGTTGTCTATAATTACCGGCATTTCATCGGCAGAGGCATGGTTAAAGGGGGCGCTGTCCCACGATTTTATGCATTTCGCCACGGGGTTATAGCGTGTGGCAAGCGATTTGGCACTATTCATCAGTACGTCCTCATATTCTTTAGAGGGGTTAAGCCGCTCTGCATTTCCAAAGCTGCAATACATCATAAAGCCGAGGTCGTGTGTAGTGGTATTAAACTGCTCGCGTTTAAGGTCGGCTAGAAACGCCAGCGCCTCTTTTTTAAGGGCGGGCGCTGTTACGCTTTCGTCCAGGTACAGCAGCGTACCGGGGTAAAAGCCGCTGCACCACCACCCGGAATCGCTGTTTTCGAGTGTTGCGGTATCGTCGTGCCAGGTTTTAGGGTACTTGCCGGGTTCGACTTTGATACTCAGGTACTCATATTGCTGTGCCGAGGCTTTAAGAGTGGCATCAGCGTTTTGGGAAATACTGGTTTTAGACGATGAGCAGCCCGTAGCGACCAGCAGTACTAACGAAATTGCGGATAGATGTTTTATCATTTTTGGAAAAATTATACCTGCAATATACAGATTATCTAAAATATCAATCGTTATATACGGTTATCATAGTTCCGAAAAAAATAAAGCCACGAATTGCACTACTTTCAAAAAATCCCAATATCTAAGCTTGAAGATGAAATAAAAACGCGTAAACACAAGGATAATTTGTGGCTTACCTTATTATGATGTGTTCGCTTTAATCAAAATGCTTTCACTTCAAAAAAAAATAGCCTATCTTTGCGTGTATTTCGCATTACACTATGGAAAATAATAAAAACCAGGACATTGTAAAAAATGTCTTTACTAAATACCTGGAAGACAAAGGGCACAGGAAAACCCCTGAGCGCTATGCCATACTACAGGAAATATACAACAACCTGGAACATTTTGATATAGAATCGCTCTACATTAAAATGAAAAATAAAAACTACCGCGTAAGCCGCGCCACGCTCTATAACACCATAGAGCTGCTGCTGGAATGCGGCCTGGTAAGGCGCCACCAGTTTGGCCAGAACCAGAGCCACTACGAAAAATCATACTTTGATAAGCAGCACGACCACATTATTATGACCGATACCGGCGAAGTGATAGAGTTTTGCGACCCAAGGATACAGAGCATTAAAAAAACAATAGAGGAAATTTTTGGTATAGAAATTCACAACCACTCGTTGTACCTGTATGGCAATAAGAAGCAGCCCGCGGCCGAAAGCTAGGAGTTGCTGCAAAAACAGCATAAACAAACCAACCCTGCATAAGGATTGGTTTTTGTTTTTAATAGAAAATCAGACAATTACTAAGAATAAACAACAACAAACAAGAACACGAATGACCGTAGATTTACTGCTCGGATTACAATGGGGCGACGAAGGCAAAGGAAAAATAGTTGACGTACTTACCTCAGGATATGATATTATAGCCCGTTTTCAGGGAGGGCCTAACGCAGGCCACACACTGGAATTTGATGGCATTAAACACGTACTGAGAACCATACCATCGGGAATTTTTCATCAAAATTCAGTAAATATCATAGGGAACGGCGTGGTTATAGACCCTGTTGTATTCCAGAAAGAGCTTGAAGGGCTCGAAAAATTTAATATCGACATAAAGTCGCGCCTGCTTATTTCGCGCAAGGCACACCTTATACTCCCCACCCACCGCCTGCTTGATGCCGCCAGCGAAGCCAGTAAAGGCAAAGCAAAAATAGGCTCTACCCTTAAAGGCATAGGCCCCACCTATATGGACAAAACAGGGCGCAACGGCTTACGCGTGGGCGATATAGAGCTGGAAGATTTTAAGGAACGCTACCGCGCACTGGCGGATAAGCACGAGGCCATGATAGCCTTCTATAACGTAGCGCTGGAGTATGACCTTGCTGAACTTGAAGCCGAGTTTTTTACGGCCGTAGAAGTGCTTAAAACACTTACTTTTATAGACAGCGAAGAATACCTTAACAGCGCTATGAAAGCCGGGAAAAGCATACTTGCCGAAGGGGCACAGGGCTCGCTGCTGGATATCGACTTTGGTACCTACCCTTTTGTAACCTCATCTAATACTACAGCCGCCGGGGCATGTACCGGGCTTGGCATCGCGCCAAACAGGGTTAAGGATGTGTTCGGGATATTTAAGGCCTATACTACCCGTGTGGGCAGCGGCCCCTTCCCTACTGAATTGTTTGACGAGGTAGGCGCTACCATAGCAAAGGTGGGTAACGAGTTCGGATCGGTTACGGGGCGTGCACGCCGCTGCGGCTGGCTGGACCTGGTGGCGCTTAAATATGCCGTTCAGGTTAACGGCGTTACAGAGCTTTATATGATGAAGGGCGACGTACTTAGCGGTTTTGAAACCCTGCAGGTATGTACTGCTTATAAATATAAGGGCGAAGTGATAAGCCACTTTCCGTACAACATAGAGCCGGAAAATGTAGAGCCTGTTTATGTAACGAAAAAAGGCTGGGCTGCCGACCTTACCGGTATGACTACCTATGAGCAGCTGCCTGCTGAACTTAAAGAATATATAGAATTTATAGAAGTTGAGCTCGAAGTGCCTATTAAAATAGTATCGGTAGGCCCGGACAGGACACAAACCATCAGGAAATAAATTTTATTTACAGATAAAAAACACCGGACTTCTCCGGTGTTTTTGCTTTTAATAAATCCGCCTGTTACGGTAATATCTGCGCGGTGTGCTCCTTGGTTTTTACGTTGTCTATCACATCGGTAATTATACCATTCTCATCTATAACAAACGTAGTGCGGTGAATGCCGTCAAACAGCCTGCCCATAAACTTCTTAGGCCCCCAAACGCCAAAGGCGTTCAGTACTTCATGGTTTTCATCTGCCAGCAGAGGAAAAGGCAGCTTGTATTTTTCGGCAAACTTTGCCTGCTTTTTCTGGCTGTCGGCGCTCACGCCAAGCAGTTCATACCCGGCGGCTTTTAGCCGGCTGTAATTATCACGCAGGTTACATGCCTCGTTAGTACAGCTTGGTGTATCGGCCTTAGGGTAAAAAAACACCACAAGCTTTTTGCCTTTATAATCGTTTAGCGAATGTACGTTTCCATTATGGTCAGTGCCGGTAAAATCAGGTGCTTTATCACCTTTTTTAAGTGTAGTCATTTAGGTATATTTGTTTTCGTAAAGCTACTCAAAAATGACCAAAGCAGAAAAGGCGAAGTTTGTTATAAAAACACTGGACGAAATATACCCCACCATACCCATTCCGTTAGACCATAAAGACCCATATACCCTGCTTATAGCCGTACTGATGAGCGCGCAAAGCACCGATGTGCGGGTAAACCAGATAACGCCACTGCTCTTTGAACGGGCCGATAACCCTAAAATGATGGTAAAACTGGAGGTAGACGAGATACGCGAAATTATAAAACCCGTGGGCCTATCTCCGGCTAAGGCCAAAGCCATTCGTGGGCTAAGCGAAATATTGTTAGACAAGCATAATGGCGAAGTACCCGCCACGTTTGAAGACCTGGAAGCACTGCCCGGCGTGGGCCATAAAACGGCGAGTGTAGTTATGAGCCAGGCATTTGGCGTACCTGCATTTCCGGTAGACACGCACATTCACAGGCTGATGTACCGCTGGGGGCTTAGCGATGGCAAAAATGTGGTGCAAACGGAAGCCGACGCCAAAAAACTGTTCCCTAAAAACCGCTGGAACGACCTGCATTTACAAATAATATGGTATGGAAGGCAATATTGCCCGGCACGCGGATGGGATTTAAGCAAGGATATCATTACCGCCACCATAGGGCGCAAAACAGTGCTTGAA
Organism: Flavobacterium sp. RHBU_24; assembly: GCF_046613695.1. Taxonomy (NCBI): domain Bacteria; kingdom Pseudomonadati; phylum Bacteroidota; class Flavobacteriia; order Flavobacteriales; family Flavobacteriaceae; genus Flavobacterium; species Flavobacterium sp. RHBU_24. Next base: position 52,241 of record NZ_JBKJHD010000004.1, read on the forward strand.
GAATACTATAAAAAACCTCCCGTAAATAAATCGCGGGAGGTTTAGGAAAATTTAATTATAGCCTGACCCGGCTCTTAATTGCTTGTGGAGAAACCGTGATACGACAATAAAATAGCCCAACTGAGCCTGAATTTTCGTTTCCGGTGTACTGTTAAATTAGCACATACAGAATAATTAAGACAGGCATCATCAAAATTCTTGGCGAAAGTCATAAAAAATAACCAAAAACTAATTAATTTTACCCTTTAGAGACCAACAATAAATCATAATTATATCTAAAAGTCAGCATCTAAAATATCAAATCACACGTTTTTATCTTTAAAAACGAATATGTTTTATATCAATTTCATGTTGTAACCGATATGAAACTACCAACAAACCAAATAGTATGAGAAATTTATTTTTTATTATTGTTTTTTTTGTCGCGCTATCACCGCAAAATATAAAAGCTCAGCAACTACACGGCACAACTGAAATGCCTACTAATGGAGGGAGCCATTTCATTTCTTACAGTTGGAACGCAAACTATAAGTTGGCTATCGAAGGGGAAGGCCAGGCTCAGGCTCTTACGATTTCCCTTAATAAAGGAAGGGTGGATTTACAGCCTCACTCCGAATATGTTTACGCGGGGAAACACTATACCAAAGCCGATTTGGGTCTGTCGGCCTGGCCGTCAGGCATTCATACGCCATATGGAATGGTAGTGGAAATTAACATAAGCGTAAACGGCAAAGGTTTTAAAAAAATTTTAGACAACAACGGGCGGGCAGTTTTTATTGATTATGTCAAAAATTTGGGCAATGACCCTTTAAATAATGTGAGCGTTACTGCTGTTAGTATGACCTGTAACTGTGCAAGTAAGGAAATTCAACGTGACCTCGATAATATGATATTTCAACAGAAGAACAAAAAAGACCTAAGAACCAATTCAACTTCTGCCAGCACGACAAAAACGGCTACAAATGTAAAATCACCTGTAACTCAAAGTGTAAATCATGACGAAAATATTAATGAGAACAAAGATATAAAAGATATAAAAGAGTCTCCTTCAGATAATTATTGGGACGAAAAGAGCCAACGCCGTACCGAAACACCCGCTGAAAAAAAGGCCCGCCAGGACAAAGAGTTTACAGATAAAGTAAACATTGAAAGAGAAAACACTGAGAGAAAGCGACAGGAAATTAACAGAAAAACGGAGGCGGTGATGAATAGCATCTATGCCTCTTTTTATGCCGCCCAGGCCGCTACGGATGCCCGCAACCAGTTAATTGAAAATTCAAAACTTTCGGGAAATTATAATTCGGCGGAGGAGCTGGAGGCTGATTTTTATCAAAAATATCATGCGATAAACCAAAATGTGCAGGATTGGGAAAATGCTAAAAACCAGGAAGTACAGGCGCAGGCTAACCTTTATTTCAACGATGGTACAGCGTCGGGAGCGGCATTAAGTAATGCTGCCGGAACTATTGGCGCACTCATTAATGAAGAAAAAGCCGAAAAAGAAGAAAAAAAGCGCAAGGAGCAATTACAAGCGCAACGCCAACAGGCATTAGACGAAATGAACCAAAAAAAATGGAATGCTATTTTAGAGCTGCGCAAGCAGTTGTTAAAAGAATTTCCCGACGGCGGAACACCACTTTCAGCGCACAAAATAGAAACGGAAGAGGTATATTTTTTTGCTTACTGGTTTGATAACGAAACTATAAACAAAACTGAAACGGGCATTTATGTCAGCAATGTTTTTGCTGTTGCAAAATACAGCGACGGTACCTGGATGTTTAAAAATGCACTTGTAAACGATATTAAAACGAAAACATCGAAAACCAGCCCGATTACTTTAATGGGTTACTATACCGATAAAAGTACGGCAGAACGAATGCGCAACAGTTTGATAAGCCTTGCTCCAAAAGCACAAATAAAACCTTATGCGTTAGACTACAAACTAAAAGCTGCCAGCCAAGCCAAAGGAACGTCTGGTGATTTTTGGGAGACCGAACAAAGCGGGGCAAACAAAACAGATGGTTTTTGGGAAGCAGGAAAATCTACGCCGTCAAAAAAGGCAAAAGAAGAGGAAAAAGAAACTAAAACAACAAGCGATAACTACTGGAATAATTAAAACTTCATTTATATGAAAAGACTTACTTTTTTATTGTTATTTATTTCTGCATCAGCATTCGCGCAAAACGATATGAAGGCCAGGATAGAATATGAAGATGCCGAAACCTCGTTTGCAGCAGGCGATTTCCCCACAACGCTTTCACATCTTGAAGAAGCAACAAAACTTTTGAATGGAGGAAATACTAAAATAATGTATTTGCAGATTTTAACAGAAAGGGAACTGGCAAAAAAAGATACGGTGTATTTTTCGAAAGTAAAAAAAACGATTGAAGATTTTGAAAAACTGCCGGGCTATCCATCATTTTCAGACGACAAGAAAGCGGAAGTCTACAGGATATACAAAAAGCTTAATGACGACAAAGCTGCCGCTATTAGTGGGATGGCCGACAAGAAAATATCGGATGAAAATTTCAAAAAATATTCTTACTTAAACTGGCCTTTTGACATTACAATAGACGAACTAAAAAAACTTGCAGGAAACAAAGGGTTTTTCAGGAAAACCAAGGTTGTAGATAAAGAAAAAAAAGATTTTTATGGCTATAAACTTTATCAGTTGAGCAACTGGGACCTGAGTACCATGACACACAAGGGCCTGCAAGGTGTTCTGTATGATGACAATAATATGGTAAAAGGCTATTATATTGTTAAAGAACAAGGTTATTATGAGGGCCATATCTCTGCCGAGCAATTTAAATCGATAGTGGAGCCAACACTTACTGAGCTCACAGGCTTGTTTGGATTTAATCCTGAAATACAAAAAGATTCAGATTATTCGATGAATTATCGCTGGAGTAAAGACAATAAGCTGGTTTTGTATTCATGCTACGCGCAGGACTATAAAGACCAGACGTATGTTTATAATTCAATCTCTATTTTAACCAAATAACGCGATGAAAATCATTACATTATTAGTCCTTTTTATCTCTGCAACTGTGTTCGCACAAAATGATATGAAAGCCCGTATAGAATATGAAGATGCCGAAACCGCTTTTACTACAGGAGATTACGAAAAAGCAGTAGCCCATTTAAGGGATGCTGAAAAATTATTAGGAAAATGGACCCCAAAAGTGAGTTATCTGCTTATCTTGTCTTTGGATAAAACCATAGATTATGAAAATGCGGATGCACGAAAACTTCTTGATGATGAGGTTAAAAAATACATGCAGTTTGCGGCCGAAGCAAAAGATTTAGACGAAGATAAGTTTAGGGAAATAAATACCATAGAAAAATATGTAACCGCTACCGGCAAATGGGATGGGGACGAAGATTATGAACTGGCAGGAAAATTTCGGGAAAAAAATGAGTATGACAAGGCATACAGTCACTACAAAAAATCGGCGGCAAAAGGAAATCTCTGGTCTGTAACTTTTTTAGGATGGTGCTACGAAGACGGAAAAGGTGTTGAGAAAAATCAGGTAGAGGCTAAAAAATATTACAAAATAGCAGCTGAACGAAAAATTACCGTTGCAATGAATAACCTTGGAACATTATATTATGAAACACAAAAATATCCTGAAGCAAAATATTGGTTAGAAAAAGCGGCAGCAAAAGGCAATAACCAGGCAAAGTGCGCATTAGGAACAATGTATTTTGCAGGACTGGGGGTAACAAAAGATTATGGTAAAGCACTCAGTTGGTATGAAAAACTGGATAAAGATTTTACTGTATATCCCTTCCATATGCGGGTAATGGGAATTTTGTATTATTACAAAAAAGACAAACCAGATTATGGGCAGGCTATGAAATATCTAACCGCAGCCTACGAAAACGGCGATGCGAATGATAAAACCGAAGCAAAATATTTTATATCAACGATGTATGAAGAAGGATTAGGCGTGGAAAAAAGTAAAAAGCTTGCCAAAGAATGGCTGAAAAAAGAATAATGGCCACAACAAAAAGCTGTTCCCTAAAAACCGCTGGAACGACCTGCACTTGCAAATAATGGTATGGTAGGCAATATTGCCCCGCATGCGGAGGGATTTAAGCAAGGATATTATTACCGCCACCATAGGCCGCAAAACAGTGCTTGAAGAATACTATAAAAAAACCTCCCGTAAATAAATCGCGGGAGGTTCAAGGAAAATTAATTAGCAATATTTTCGTAAATGCCGTTCTCCGTCCTCACAATTGTAAGTGATCTGGAAAAGCTTAATAAAAAATCAACTGTTTCTTTTTTAGGCAGCATAACCTGTTCAGTAGGTTTTGTTTGAGAGTAGAGTTTTGCCATGAAGCTGTGTTTATTTGTTATCTTTATAACACTACAACGCAAAACAACAACCCATATTGCCTAATTGGTTAAAATAATTTTGTTTTTATCAATTACTTTACGCAGGTTCATCAGCGCGTAGCGCATACGGCCCAGCGCGGTATTGATGCTCACACCGGTAAGGTCGGCTATTTCTTTAAAGCTCAGGTCCTGGTACATGCGCATTTGCAGCACCTCTTTCTGGTCTGCCGGAAGCTCCTCAATAAGGCGCTGTAGGTCGGTCTCCACCTGCTCAGTAATAATCTGGCTTTCTATGTTAGGGCTGTTATCGCTCATGATAGAGAAGATAGAAAACTCCTCTGTTTCGCGGTACATGGGCATTTTTTTGTTACGGCGAAAGTGGTCTACAATAAGGTTGTGCGATATGCGCATTACCCATGGCAAAAACTTACCCTCTTCGTTATAGGATTGCGATTTCAGCGTTTTTATTACTTTAATAAAAGTATCCTGAAAGATATCATCAGCGATATCCCTGTCAGAAACCTTAGAGTAAATAAAACCGTAAATTTTAGATTGGTGCCTCTTTATTAATATAGATAGAGAACCTTCGTCTCCGCCCATATAATCTTTCACCAGAACAGCATCAGGGATTACAACATTAGCCATAGCAATACTTTTTAGCGTTTTTTGAATTTTGGTAATACACACCGCGTTGGTCCACGGTTCTAAAAAGTAAAGTTTTCGCTTATAGGCTCTGTTAATTAAGAATTAATGATATGCCAAATATAATATAATTAAATCTTAAAAAACAAGTGCCAAATTAAATTTTAACAAAAATTGCGCAATAATATTTGTTAAGGCAATGTAAACGCAGTAGTAACAGCAAACGAAAACGTTTCGCTATCGCAATTTTAGCAGTTTTATGTATACTAGATAATCTTTTCATTGCGTTGCAGGCGGTATACAGTCTTAATGATGCGCTCGTTAACCGTCTCCGGCCGCTTAGCAGAGTAAATCCAGCGGGCACAGAGGCGCTGCTCAAATTGCTTGCGTTTCAGGAAGTGTTTATACACGCCGGCCTCCTCCAGCCGGGATTGCAATGCTTCGGGAATTTTATAGGGTTCGTCGTCTTTATACAATATAATATGCACGTAGTCGCCCTCCTCCTTTTTAATGGCCTTGCGAATCTCCGCCCGCACCGGCAGGAACAGCCCGCCATCGCCCATGGGCATAATACTACAGGTTTCTATTTCAAATCCATCAATACTTCCCTTAACCTTAACCATGCCAAAGGGAACGCCTTTATCCCGCGGTATATCATCTATTCGAGCATACGTCCACCCACCCTTACCGGGGATGCGCTCGAGGATGTATTGTTTGTTTGTTAGGGGTTCGTTGTTCATAAATAAATGGAACGCGAGTGACACGATTTATTCGTTACTACCTAGAAAATAAATGGAATGTAAAGGCAACCTGTTTTTATCTTCATCGGTCATCTTAATATAGAACTCTTGCCAAAGTTCAATAAATTCGTCAATATCTAAAAGTCTTATGTGCCGATGGCTTTCTCTGGCCGTTCTGATAGATTCAGATGTAAATTGGCCAGACGTAATAAACAAACCAACATCTCCATCTTTATTTAATAAACCTGTAAGGCTTCTTATATCATCAACAGGAACAGAAGAATCAGGCCTGTGTTTAACCTGAACTTTTAATCTAGGAGTTGTAGCACCTAAAGGATCATTGTAAGCTATTATATCTAATCCACCATCCTTACCTTTTGGAGAGACAAATGGAGTATGATAATCCATGGCTCGCAATAATGCTGCAACCATGTCCTGAAATTCATATGGATTTTTATTTCTTATAAAGTCTTTAATTCCCGCAGTAGCCTGATCCTCCAGTAAATCTAAATTTGCCTTTTGAGTTTGAGTTTTATTTTCTTCAAGCTCAATAACTACTTCAGAATCATTGGCCTGTTTACCTTTATTATTTGCGGCCCAATGCTTATATAATTGAGATGCCGTTTCCAAAAGTTTTACAGGGCCTAAAGATATTGCCTTTTCACCTTCTTCTGTTAAATACCAAATCCCCTTATTTTTGCGCAGAAAACCAGCTTTAATACAATCAATAGTATAGAAATGAAGTATGGATTCCCAACGAACGTAACCTGTTTTCTCATAAATCTGTTTTTCCCATTCTGTAAGGTCTTCAATATCTCTAATCTTCTCAATAACTTGTTTACCTGGGAGTTCACCACCAGCATCTTTAAGTATTTGAAAGCTTGCGTAAATATTTTTTGCTGCACTTCTTTTCGAAGGTGCTAATTTCTCTAATTCTTTATTCATTGTATTCAGGTTGATTGCATCAAATATAATCATTCCTTTCAAAAATCCGTGTCCATCTGCTAAAATCCGTGTCATCCGCGTTCCATTAAAACCCATTTTATCTTCTCAATCCCTTAACAAAAATCTCCCCATAAAACCGTATCTTCGCACATTACATTTTTGCCATGATAAAGACGGATTTCTCTACCTTAGAACCTAAGAAAAACATACTGATAAAAGGTGCGCAGCTGCACAACCTTAAGAACATAGACGTAGCCATACCGCGCAATAAGCTGGTGGTGGTTACAGGGTTATCGGGTTCGGGCAAGTCGAGCCTGGCGTTTGACACGCTCTACGCCGAAGGCCAGCGCCGCTATGTGGAAAGCTTATCATCCTACGCCCGGCAGTTCCTGGGCCGCCTTGATAAGCCTAAGGTGGAGTACATTAAGGGCATTGCCCCCGCCATAGCCATAGAGCAAAAGGTAAATACCACAAACGCCCGCAGTACCGTCGGCACCAGCACCGAAATTTACGATTACCTTAAGTTGCTGTTCGCGCGCATAGGCCGCACCTACTCCCCCGTTTCGGGGCGTGAGGTTAAGAAGCATACCGTAACCGATATTGTAAATACCGTAAAGGGCTTTGAAATGGACAGCCGCTGGCTGCTCCTCGCCCCTGTGCATACCGAGAAAGGCCGTACCATAGAAGAGAAGTTAGGCATCCTGCTACAACAGGGTTTTGCCCGTATCTTGGTTGATAACGAAACCCTTCGCCTTGATGATATTGCCGGGGTAGACTTTACCAATAAAGAGGTGCTGCTGGTGGTTGACCGTATTGTAGTGAAAGACGAAGAGGAATTCTATAACCGCCTTGCCGATGCCGTACAAACCGCTTTTTATGAAGGCAAGGGCGAAGCATTCCTTCAGGAAGTAAGCTCGGGTAACCGCCTGCCGTTCAGCAATAATTTTGAACTTGATGGCGTAACATTTGTTGAGCCTAACGTACACCTGTTTAGCTTCAATAACCCGTACGGCGCCTGCCCATCGTGCGAAGGTTACGGCAGTATTATAGGCATTGATGAAGAACTGGTGGTACCTAACACGGCGCTGTCTATATACGAAAACGCTATTTACCCATGGCGTGGCGAAAGCATGGGCTACTACCGCGACGAACTGGTTAAGGCCAGCCATAAGTTTGACTTTCCCGTGCATAAGCCGTATTTTCAGCTGAGTGAGAGCGACCGCCAACTCGTTTGGACAGGCAATAAATATTTTACCGGGCTTAACGAGTTTTTTAGGGAACTGGAAGAAAAGAACTATAAAATACAAAACCGCGTGATGCTGAGCCGTTACCGTGGCAAAACCAGATGCCCCGAATGTAAAGGCAAGCGCCTGCGCCCGGAAACCAATTATATAAAAATTGCCGACCATACCATTAGCGACCTGGTAGACCAGCCGATCAAGCACCTGGTTACCTTCTTTGAGCAACTGGAACTGAACGAATATGATACCAAAGTAGCCAAAAGGCTTTTGGTGGAAATAAACAACCGCCTGCGCTTTTTGCAGGAAGTGGGCCTTGATTACCTGACGCTGAACCGTAAGTCGGCTACACTATCAGGTGGTGAGAGCCAAAGGATTAACCTGGCTACGTCATTGGGCAGCAGCCTTGTGGGCAGTATGTATATCCTTGATGAGCCGAGTATAGGCCTGCATCCAAAAGACACCGAGCGCCTTATAAAGGTGCTGGAAGGCCTTCGCGACCTGGGCAATACCGTTATTGTGGTAGAGCACGACGAAGACATCATGAAACAGGCTGATATGATTATCGACATTGGCCCTGAGGCCGGTACGCATGGCGGGGAATTGGTTGCACAGGGCACGTATGACGAGATACTAAAATCCGATTCGCTTACCGCGAAATACCTCAACGGCGAGCTCGAAATAAGTGTTCCAAAAAAACGCCGCAAATTTAAGCACCATGTAGAGGTTATCGGCGCGCGCGAAAACAACCTGCAAAACATAGATGTTACTTTTCCGCTGGACTGCCTTACGGTTATTACCGGGGTGTCGGGCAGTGGCAAGAGTACGCTGGTTAAGAAGATATTGTTCCCAGCCATACAAAAGCAACTGGAAGGCGTAGGCGAAAAAGCCGGACAGTTTACCGAACTCCGCGGCAGTTACAGCCACATTAAGCACATTGAGTACGTAGACCAGAACCCCATAGGCCGCAGTTCGCGCTCTAACCCGGTTACCTATATTAAGGCGTATGACGACATCCGCGACCTGTTTGCAAAGCAAAAGCTGAGCCAGGTGCGCGGCTACCAAAGCAAGCACTTCTCCTTTAACGTAGACGGTGGCCGTTGCGAAACCTGCAAAGGCGAGGGTGAAGTTACCATAGAGATGCAGTTTATGGCCGACGTGCACCTGCTGTGCGAAACCTGCAACGGCAAGCGCTTTAAAAAAGAGATACTCGAAGTTACCTTTGAAAATAAAAACATAGACGACATCCTGACCATGACGGTTGATGATGCGGTTGTCTTTTTTACCGAGCACAAGCAAACCAAGATCATGACCAAGCTGCAGCCGTTACAGGATGTTGGGTTGGGTTATGTACAGCTGGGGCAGAGCTCCTCTACCCTTTCGGGTGGTGAGGCGCAGCGCATTAAGCTGGCATCGTTCCTGGTTAAAGGCGCTACTAAAGATAAGGCACTGTTTGTGTTTGACGAGCCTACCACGGGGCTGCACTTCCACGATATTAAAAAGCTGTTGGCCAGTTTTGAAGCCCTGCTTGAAAAAGGGCATTCCATCATTGTTATTGAGCACAACCTCGACCTGATTAAGTGTGCCGACTATATCATAGACATTGGCCCTGAAGGCGGCGAGAACGGCGGGCATTTGGTTGCTTTTGGTACGCCTGAGGAAGTGGCTAAGAACCCGAAAAGTGTTACGGGGGAGTATTTGCGTAGTAAGTTATAATTTGTTTCAGGTTTCAGGTTTAAAGTTGGATCTTCACTCGGATGTGTTATTCGTTGCGGATATCTTACCCTTTCTTCACGTCCTGTCATTGCGAACGCAGCTTGCGGAGTGTGGCAATCTAAGAAAATATTTGTACATTTATAATCGGAGTAAGAGTTTTCTTGCTCTGATTTTTTTTATTATAAACATGTTTATCAGAACATATGAAATGTATATTTTGTAAAAGAAATTCAGATAATTCAAAATCCGTCGAGCATATAATACCTGAGTCTTTGGGCAATAAGTCCCACGTCTTAACTACTGGAATTGTTTGTGACCAGTGTAATAATTATTTTGCAATAAAGATTGAGAGAAAAGTTTTAGAACAACCATATTTTAAAAATTTAAGGCATCGCAATCTAATATTCAATAAGAAGAACAAATTACCATCACATACTGCTTTCTTAATTCATGAAAGCCAGATGAAAGATATTGAAATAACAAATAGTGATAAAGAGAACTTAAAAGCTAATATTTTAAACAGGGATTTTTTTCAATTAGTATACGAAGGTAAAATTCAAAAGCTTTATGTCCCCATTATACCTGTCCCAAAGATGAAAGATATTCATATATCAAGATTTCTTGGTAAAATAGCTTTAGAGGCTTTCGCTGATCGAGTTAAACAAGTTGCAGATTGGAATGAAGATTTTATTAATCATGAAGGACTCGATGAATTACGGTCTTATGTAAGATATGGGAAAGGAAAATTTTGGCCTTATAAGGTTAGAAAAATTTATGATGAAGACTCTAACATAAAAGTAAAACATGAAAATTCAGATATGTTTATTCAGACAATACATGAGTATGATTTTCTGTATATTGAGAATAAATATTTATATTTCATCTGTGCTATTATGGGAATAGAATATTCTATAAATATCGGGGATAGACCTTTGACTGAATATGAAAAGTGGTTAAAGCAAAATAATGATTTAAGTCCACTTTACATAAAATAAAAAAGTGTAGATATTTACGTAAAACCATATTCACCTAAAATCTGAGTTAGTACATAAAACCATGAAACCAATCCTACCCCAATTAAATATACAATCCCACCTTACTATAATTAATCTAAAAATTCCCTAAATTGCCCTTCCGAAAATTTCACTTTTGAAAGACTACTACCACATACTTGGCCTTACGTCAACTTGCCAGCAGGCCGAAATAAAAAAAGCCTACCGGGTACTGGCGGTACAATACCACCCCGATAAAAACAACGGCGACAGGGCAAGCGAAGAGCGTTTTAAGGAAATTTCAGTGGCGTATAGCACACTAATTGACGAAGCCCTGCGTAACGAGTACGACTACATCCGCGGGTACAAAACTACCTACAGGAACCTTCGTACCGAGCCGGGCGCGCCATCGCCGGTTAGCTACCTTACCCGGGTGCAGCGCATAAAAACACAGGTGCTTAACGCGGGCGGGCGTATTAACAAAACAGCGCTTTTTACGGTGCTGAATGGTTTGCTTAACGAAAAAACCATAACGTACCTCATCCTGCAACGTGATATACTTACCAACAACCTTATTACAGACGAGGTGTTTACCTGCTGCGTTTTCCTTGATGAGGCGGCAAAGGCAACCTTATACAGCAGCCTGGAAAAACTAGCCAATGGCGACCCTAAGTTTGCCGAAAAGCTTGCCCTGCGCAACAAGCGGGATAGCACGGCACAAAATTTTACGATAAGCAAACCTGCCGAAAGTACCGATGAACGCCCGGCAACAACTACAATTTTGATTTTTATACTGTTTATAGTGCTGTTTGTTATACTGTTGGCATTGTAGTGATGAAAATAAATGATACATTGTTCCGTTTTGTATCTGAACCCAAGCAACACATCATGAAGAAAACACTCCTCCCCTGCCTCCTGATGATATATATTACATGCTTTGCCCAGCAGCAGTCTATAGAAAACCTGGTGTTTGAAGGTGCGGGCATCCGGGGCATAGCCTACTCCGGGGTGATAAAGCAGCTCGAAGAAAAGAATGTGATAGCCGGCATTAAAAAAGTGGGCGGCACATCGGCGGGTGCTATTACATCGTTGATGTTATCGCTGGGGTATACCTCTGATGAGATATACAGCATTATTTCAGCAACAAAATTTGAGAAATTCAACGATGGAGAGCTACTGTTTGTAGGCGGGTTTTCGCGGATGAAGAAAAAGTTCGGTTGGTACAAGGGTGATGCGTTTACCCACTGGCTCGAAAAAATAATAGCCGGCAAAACCGGTAATGCCAATATCACTTTTAAAGAGCTAGAGGCAGCAGGTTTTAAGCAACTCTATGTAACGGCTACCTGCCTTAACAAGCAAAAGTTGCTGGTGCTCTCGGCGGAAACCTACCCCAATATGAAGGTCAAAGATGCAGTGCGTATTTCAATGTCGGTTCCCTTATATTTTGAGGCCGTTTTTATCGATGCCGAAGGAAGGGTCTACCACAAGCCTAAAAAACACAAAGGCCTTGATGTGGTGGTAGATGGCGGCATAATAGGCAACTTCCCCATATTTATGTTCGACAGCATCTATACCGATGCTTCCCACCACAAAATACGCATACCCAACCCTAAAACCCTTGGTGTGCGCATAGATTCTGACGCACAGATAGAAAGCGATGCAGATACTAAAGCCTTAGTGCCTGTGCCCATTAATAACCTGGGCGATTATATGCAGGCCTTTTATGTGCTTACGCTTGAAAACCTTAACCGTAACCAGCTTACGGAAGAAGACTGGCAGCGCACAATATCAGTGTCATCGGTGGGTATTGCGCCAAAAATTAAAAAGCTGAGCGAAGCACAAAAACAGTCGCTGATTAAAAGCGGAGAGGCACATACGCTCAGTTTTTTAGCGAAGCAGGAAAACCCATAAACTTATGGCTGTTAAAAATAAAATACTATTTTTGCCTGATAACCAATTATCCAGGTATGAAACCTTACGTAGAAACTTCGGGCGACCCAAAACCAATTTCCATCGTCGGCTTAGTAATAGGCATCCTTAGCTTATTCTTTTCACTTATCCCGTGTGTGGGTAGCTATGCTATGGGGCCCGCCCTGCTGGCATTCATGTTCTCTGCCATTACGTTTTTTATTTTTAGGGCAAGGGAACAAAAAAGCGGTGTATCGTTGGCAGGTATGATTGTCTCGGCCTGCGCTATAGGTGTCGGGATATACCAGTATGTAACTTTCCGGGAAGTGTTTAAGGCAAAAGAAGAAATTACCCGCGAGGTAAACGAAGCCGGAAAGCAAATAACAGAACAAATGCTTGACACTTTAATAATCAGCAGCCAGCGTGTTAAAGATACTATCCCCCCGGCAGAAGACAGCCTTAACCGGCAATAACGGTGATTACCATGCTATTAACCTGTTGCTATGGCTAGTTGTAGCAGCATGCCTGGCAATAGTACGATTTAACGGTTTCCATATACAATGCATTTATAAACAAGCGGGGCTTAGTTGCGCGTCGTGCGGGCTAACTACTTCATTCCGTCTGGCTTTGCGTGGCGATTTTTCAACTATCCCGACGGCATTTTTACTGCTGTTTTTACTCTTTGCATCCCAAATTGTACTGCGCCCTATAATTAGTTTTATACTCTCTTATAAAAATTATAAAACTTTAGTAATAATAGACTCAATATTTCATATCGTTGTGGGTATTTTGTGCGCCTACTTTCTCTACAAAGAGAATTAAACATCTAAAAATCAAATATATAAATAATTAGATAAAATTAACTACAACGTTTTAGTGTTTTGGCATGGCATTTGAAATTAGCTAATCAAACACGCCTGTTAAAGTGTTTGCGTAAGCCGAAAAGCAAAGAGTAGGCACCAAATTTTAAATTTTAAATGTCATGAAAACAATTACACTTTTAGTTGCCGGATTATTCCTTACTGGTGGCCTGGCCACAGCGTCAGAAATAAATGTATTTTCTGGCAACATATCTTACAATTATTATCCCGTAGATTATCGCAATGCAGAGCCGGTTATATTTATGGAACGCGGTATAGAGTTTATGGTGTTCCCTAATGGTGAGATGGATTTTAATACCCAGCCCTCGGTTGCCAGTGGTAGTTATTACCGCACCGCACAACCTTCAAGGCGCGCTAACCAAAATACTACCTATGGTGCCCCCGGCTACCAGAATGCCGGCCATGGAGTGCGTGTAGACCATGATTATAACGGCCGCGTAAGGCGTGTGGGCAATGTGTATATCAACTACGATTATAACGGACGGGTAAAACGCATAGGCAGCGTATATATGAGCTATAACCGGTTTGCGCTTAACCAGATAGGCCTGTTGAAATTAATATACGACAACAGGGGACGCATTGTAGATGCCCGCGGTTATGTAAATGTCGATAACCGTGGCTATGCATACCAGCCCGCTTATAACGATACTACCGGCGGAAATTATAATAACGGGTACCAAAACAACTATAACGGAGATACTGACAATAGCGATGATAATGATAACTATTATTACCGCCCGGCAGCACCTGCTACAAGTAATGCTCCCGCACAAAGCGGTGGCAGCAGGCAGAAATAATTTCCTGCCAGTAAAAAAAAATAATAAAATTTTTAAACACAAAAGCCCTGATTTTTCAGGGCTTTTAATTTTTAGTAAGATTTTTTTGTGATTAATTTGAGTAGCAAAATTTGTGATTATTAAAATTACCTTATATTTGCACTTTGGCACGTAAGTTGCTAAAATATTTATTATAAACCTCTTGAGGTTTATTAATAATTGGTTGGTTGGTTTGTTAAGTCCCGCTTATTTCTGCTCTAAGAAATAGCGGGGCTTGCTTTTTAAGGCAAAACTGCCGTCTTGCAGTAGTATCGCCGGTAATTTTATAAAAGCGAACCTAATATACTAGATTGCCCATAATCCTGTATTTCTGTACGATTAACATTACGATGAACGACAACACTATGGAATTTTCTCATTTGTAGAAAATTATCAGAAATTAATGTTTTTCTTTGAATATTAAACCGACTTTACTATCTTTCGGCGACTAAAGCAGTAAACCCCTTAAGCATTTAAATAATGTTAGAAGATAAACACGATAACCTGCAAAATTCGGACGGAAACGGAATAACAGGCGCAGGAGACACCTTTGAAAATGGTTATTTCCCTAATAAAGCAGTAGATAATGATGACCTTCCTGAGGATGCGGATGATATAAAAAGCATCAGTGAGACCGAAGGCCAGCTGCCCTTTGCCCCTGAAGAACTGCTTAATGCCGGTACTGATACTAATGATAGTGCTGAACCGGAGGTTGTAGAGGCCGAAACTGCTATCGAGCAAGAGGCAGCGGCTCAAGGAAAAGAAGCGCCCGTTGAGGAAGCAGCCGATGTTAAGGAAGTTATTACTGAAGAAATAGTGGCTCCCGAAGAAATAGTGGCTGAAGAGGCAAGCGAAGAAACGGCTGCCGAAAAAGGGGAACCAACGGCTGACACGGCTGTGGAATCAGCTTCGGGGGAAGAGCTACCATCGGAAGATGCCGCTGCATCAACCGAAGAGCCCGCTGCCATTGAAGTGCACCACGAGGAAGAAGACCAAGCGGAGGAAGTGGCTGATTACAGCGCATTCTCTATGGAGGCGCTTACCGATGAACTTCAGAAGCTGGTTGCTACCGATAAAATAAATTCGGTAAAAAACAGTGTTGAAGAGGTTAAAAGGGAGTTTTATTCTAAATACAACGATTTTATAGAGGAGAAGAAAGAAGCCTTTGCCGCTGAAAATAACGGCGACACAACGGATTTTGAATATAATTTTCCGTTAAAGACAACGTTTGACGGCCTTTACAACCAGTACCGCGATAAAAAGAACGCGCATTTTAAAAAGGTGCAGAATGACCAAAAAGGCAACCTTGATGCGCGACTTGCCATTGTTGAGGAGCTTAAGGCCCTGGCAGACGGCAGCGCCGATAACCTTAAAGATGCCGTAAAACAGGTTAACGACCTGCGCGAGCGCTGGAAAAACGCCGGGCCTATACCCAGGGACAAATACAACCACGTTTTTAATAATTTCCATTTCCATATAGAGCGGTTTTATGACCACCTGCACCTTGACCGCGAGGCCCGCGACCTTGACTTTAAGCACAATCTGGAGCAAAAGCAAAAAATTGTAGAGCGTGCTAAAGAGCTTGTAGAAGATACGGATATAAATAAGGCTTTCCGTGAGTTGCAGGCGCTGCACAAAATCTGGAAGGAAGAAATAGGACCTGTATCGCGTGAGCACCGCGAAGAGATCTGGAAACAGTTTAGCGACCTTACCCGCCAGCTGCACGATAAGCGCGAAGGGTTATTTGCCCGCTCCCGCGAGGTTGAAACCGAAAACCTGAAAACAAAACAGGAAATTATTGCGCAAATTGACGCCATAGCTGCCGAAAAAGTAGCTTCACACGGTTCATGGCAGGGCCAGATTGACAAGATAGAAGCACTCCGCGACCAGTTCTTTAAAACGGGTAAAGTACCTCAGGAAGTTAATGAGGAAACCTGGGCGGCGTTTAAGGCTGCGGTACGCAACTTTAACACGGTTAAAAATTCGTTTTATAAAGACATTAAAAAAGACCAGCAGCATAACCTTAACCTCAAGCTGGCCTTAGTGGAAAAAGCCAACTCGCTTAAAGATAGCGACGATTTTGCTGCCACTACACAGGTAATGAAACAAATACAGGACGAGTGGAAAACCATAGGCCATGTACCACGCAAGTACAGCGATGTGGTATGGAAAGACTTTAAAGCTGCCTGCAACCATTATTTTGACAGGCTGCACGCCCATCGCAACGCGGCTGACAGCGAAGAAGTTGAAGCCTTTGAAAAGAAGAAAGAATACCTTGACAGCCTAAAGGATTTTGAGCTTACGGGCGACCATAAAACCGACCTCGATGCCATAAAACAGCATATTGAAAACTGGAAAGGCTTTGGCCGGGTACCACAGGCGCGCAGGCATATAGAAGGCAAATTCAATAAGATATTGGATGCGCTGTTTGATAAGCTAAGCCTGAGCAAGAAGGAAACCGATATGGTTAAATTTAACAACAGGCTGGGGCAACTGGCAGAAAGCGACGACAGCCGCAAACTGGAAAACGAGCAGATATTTATTATGCGTAAGATTGATGAGGTTCAGGCGGAAATATTCCAGCTGGAGAACAACATACAATTTATAAGCAACGCAAAAGCAGACAATCCATTTGTAAAAGAGGTGTACAAAAGCATCGACCGCCATAAGGAAGAGCTTAAAACCTGGAAAGAGAAACTTAAACAGATTCGCACCCTTAACCAGGGGCCTAAAGAATAACATTGTGTAAATAGTTAGAAACCGGCTGATTGCCGGTTTTTTTATTAGCTACAGGCATTTCGAAACGTGTGACTTAAAATGCCTTTCAATTCCCTTAAAAACCCTTATGCTTTTAGTTTATGGCAAATATCTCCAAATGACGGCGATACAATTTAGCTTAAATAATCAAAAAGCCCGCAACAATTACGTTACGGGCTTTTTGAGTTTATTCTTTATAAAATACTATTTGGCAACATTAGCGGCAAACAACTGCTTAAGCGGTGCCATCTGGGTATCGTCAAAGCCCGATTGTTGAAGTATCTGGCCTATGGTAAATACATTAGCTGGTGTCATATCATTACCTGTAACGCGTACCAGGCCAAAACCGGTACCCTCATTCCGGAAATAGATAACAAATTCTTTAATATGCTCGCCGGCGCCTTTTGTGTTTACCGAGCCGCCCATACCATCGTGGTTAAATTTAATCAGCTCATCATACGCATCGGTCTTTAGCAGCGATTTTACCTCGGCTACCTGGGTTTCATATTCTTTGCCGTTAAGGCTGTCTGCCTTAAAAAACAGCACGTTAACATGCTCTACCGATGCAAGCGCCTCTTTTTGGCCGGCAGTAAGGTTAAGCTTGTCCGTTTTCAGGATGCTCTTGCCTATATCAACCGCCATAAAGCCTTTAGCCTCACTTTTTTCCACAAAATACCTTTGCATGGTAGGCTCGCTGCTGCATGATGAAAGCAGTGCTATGGCTGCCGCTGCGAGTATATAAAAAAATCGTATCATAAAACTTATTTTTTAGAGGCTTTTTTAAGGGCGGGGCCACCGGGCAGGTTCATCTTATCGGTAAGTACCGATATATCGTTCAGGTCAAATGTGCCGGTTAGCGACATCAGTACCGTATCGCCTTTGCCGCCGTCTATAAACATCAGCAGCTCTTTTAACTGGGTTGTGGTAGCGCCCTGCTTTACATAAATTTTTATGGTATTGCCTTCGCTGTTTACACGCATCAGTTCATCAAGCGGGTTCGATTTCAGGTAGCTGTCTACAGTAGCCTTCATTTCACCGGTAAGTTTGGCATTGCTGGTGGTAAACACCCGCAGGTTATCCAGTTTTTTTACCAGGCTCTGGTACTGCTGCACATCCTTATCCTTAGGGTCCATCTTCATTTCGCCTATCAGCTGGAACATCTTTTTGTTTACTATTACTGATGTAATGCCGGTCCTGTCTTCAAACTTTGTAAAGGCAGTAGCCTGTGCAAGCATCATGGCCGGTAACAGGCCGAGTAATAGTGCTATAAATAACTTTTTCATTTTAGTATTATTAATTTTTCTTTTTAAAATCTTTTTTCGGGCGGTTACTGCAGGTCTTTCATACCCTTAAGGTCAATATTTCCGCTAAAGGTAATTACAACCAGCTTGCCTTCTTTATCTTCTACCGAAACAAGCGCTTCTTTTAGCTTGCCCGCCCCTTCTTTTACAAACAACTGAAACTTTGCCCCGTCGCCATTTACACTAAACATCGGCTCAAGCCTGTCTTTTTTTAGGTAAGAGGCCATGGCCTTCTTAAGCGATTTAATGTGCTTTTCTTCAGAGGTACTCAGTATTTTAAAGTTATCGACATCTTTAATCATGTCGAGGTATTTTTTTGCCTTTTCATCTTTTGCCTCGGCTTTAAAGCTATCGGCCATGTCAAAAAAACTGCCGCTTATGGCTACCGACTCTATGCCGGCTACATTTTGAAACTTCTCAAATTCAGATTGTGCAAAGCCTGCAAGCGGCATGGCTGCAATTAGCGCGGTGATTATAAACTTTTTCATCTTGGTTATTCTTTAAAAATTGTTTTTCTTGTTTCTTCGTATTCTCCTATGTAATTAATACTGTTTACCCCCACATTTACATTTTTTGAGAGCATATTAAGCGCCTTCTGCGTTTCTGCGAAAGCCTCTTCGGGCGTATCATACGTACCCAGGTCATCGGAAGGCTGGTTTGCGGTATACCATGCAAACATGCCTGCCACAAGTACTACACTGGCCGCGGCAGGAACCCACCGTGTGTAGTTTATTTTGCGTTTAAGCGGCATTTGTTTTGTAAAGCTTCCGGTAGCTTCCTGCTTAAAGTAAGCAAACATTGCCGTATAGTGCTGCAGCTGTGGCGCCACATCTGCCTGCGCAAAGTATTGTTTTAGCTCCCGCTCCTCAGCTGTAGTCGTTTCGGCTTCTAAATACTTTTCTATCAGTTTTTCAATTCTTCTTAATTCCATAGCTATGTGTTTTTGTCATTTCTTCCCGTAGTGTTTTGCGTGCCCTGCTCAGGGCTACCCGCACCGCGGTTTCATTCATGTCCATTATTTTAGCAATTTCTGTAAACTCATATTCTTCTATATCGCGCAGTTGTATTATCATCCGCTGCTGTTCTGGCAGCTGCTGCATTATCTTCTCGGCCCACTGCAAGCTGTCGCGGTCTTCTGCCTGTTGCTGCAATCCTGCCTGGCGGTCGCTGTAATTAGAATGTACTATCCTCATTTCGCCTGCCTGTTTGCTTTTAAGGCGATCCAGGCTGTAATTTTTTGTCATGGTCATGGCCATTGCCTCTACGCTGCTGTAGCCGCTTAGCTTCTCGCGGTTGTTCCATAACTTTACAAGCACCTCCTGGGTGGCGTCCTCGGCTTCCTCGGTACTTACCAGCAGCCGCCGTGCCAGCCGGAACACCTTGTCCTTAAACGGGGATATGACTTTAATAAACTCCGCCTGGTTCATTTTTACTGGTTGTTATTACTGGTTCTATACAAGCAAGACGATTAGGTATTATTTTTGTTACATTGATATTAAAATTATTTAAATTTACGTTTTAATACTAAAAAGCTGCATGAAAAAGATTGGACTATTACTGTTTTCGCTGGTACTGGGCGCTATAACGCTGCAGTCGTGTGAAGACCAGGACGACAACGCCGTACCCGTAAACGATTTTATATGGAAGGGCCTTAACCTGTACTACCTGTACCAGGAAAATATACCTAACCTGGCCGACGGCCGCTTTAGCAACCAGGGCCAGCTTAACGCATTCCTGGAAACCTACCAGAACCCCGAGGAACTTTTTGAAAGCCTTATATACCGCGAGGATGCATCAGGCAACCCGGTAGACAGGTGGAGTGTGTTGTTTTCTGATTTTCTCGTACTGGAAAATGCATTACAGGGTGTAAGTAAAAGTACGGGTGCCGAGTTCGGCCTTGTATATGTTCCGGGTAGCACTACCGATATTTTTGGCTATGTGCGTTACATAATGCCCGGCAGCGACGCGGCAGGTAAAGACATTCAGCGCGGCGACATTTTTTATGCCGTTAACGGTACCCCACTCAATGTAAATAATTACCAGAGCCTGCTATCGCAGGACAACTATACGCTAAACTTTGCCGACTATAATAACGGTACCCTGACGCCAAACGGGCACGATGTATCGCTAACCAGGACCGAATACAGCGAAAACCCGGTGTATATAGCCAATACGTATACCAGCGGCAGCCACAAAATAGGGTACCTGATGTATAACGGTTTTTACAGCAACTATGACACCCAGCTTAATGCAGCCTTTGGCGAATTTGCAGCGGCCGGGGTAACGGACCTGGTACTGGACCTTCGTTATAACGGCGGCGGCTCTGTGCGCACTGCCACCTACCTGGCAAGTATGATAACCGGGCAGTTTAACGGGCAGCTGTTTGCTAAAGAACAGTGGAACGATAAGTTACAGGCTTATTATGAAGACAATTCGCCCGAAGCACTTGAAAATAAGTTTGCAAACCAGCTGGCTAACGGCACTGCAATAAACAGCCTGAACCTTAATAAAGTTTATATACTGGCTACAGGAAGTACGGCTTCGGCAAGCGAACTGGTTATAAACTGCCTCAAGCCGTATATAGATGTAACGGTAATAGGGTCTACTACTGTAGGTAAAAATGTAGGGTCGGTAACGTTATATGATTCGCCCGATTTTACGGCAAGCCACCGCAGCGGCAGCCACCGCTATGCCATGCAGCCTATTGTGCTGCGTGTGCTTAACAAAAATAACTTTGGCAATTACAGCAACGGCATTGAACCTGATGCCGGGCAAAACGAAGACTTTGGTAACCTGGGCGTGCTGGGCAACCCAGCGGAGCCATTATACGCAAAAGCAATTAGCCTGATAACCGGGGGCGGCAGGCACGCGCCTGACGATGCACCTGCCCTGCGCCTGTTTAAAGACAGTAAAAATATGAAGCGTTTTGGCAACGAAATGTATGTGGAAGGACTACCTGGCGGATCTACAGGCTTAATTAAGGATTTGCAGTAGCTATTGCTATAAAATTGTGACTATTTTCTGTTTGAAACCTTATGAATAAACCTTCCCTCTCCTTAAGAGCGGGTTTGGGGTGAGGCCGGAACTTTTATTTAAAATAACTTTAAAACTCAATGCATAAAATACTATCCTTATCCTTACTGCTGTTTGCGTCTGTTTACACTAACGCACAGCAAAAATCACTACGCTATAAAGACCATCTTGATTACTACAGCGAACATGCAAAAAGCACGGTACTTACAAAAGGCCTTAATTTTTTAGCAGATGGTAACTATGTATTAAAAGGAAGTAAGGAGGATTTTAAATTTTTGCTTGAAAAAAAGCTTGAAATTGAACAGAAACACCTTGTAAATGTAGATTCGATTTATTTATATGGTATGATAAAAGACTCGGTGAAAGTGAACCAATGGGTGTTAAAGTATAAGGCTAAAAAGAGCAACACCATTATAGACTTGGTTACGGAAAAGAATTTATTCATGGACATTGATGTGGAGAATATTAAAAATATTTTGCACTACGGCGAATCAGGTAAAATACAGACGCTGGGTAAAAATTATTCCGGCAAACGTACCATGACCTATTCCGATGAGTATATTTATATGGGCTTTTACAATACCATGACAAATCCGGAGGGAAACAGGTTTACCGAACGGGAAGACATTGTTATTTCAAGGGAAAGCGGCGATGTTAAATACAAATCCCTCACTACCACAAATTGCGGGAAATATAATTTAAACATCTCCAGGACAAGTAAAAACATCAGTAAAACGTTAGAAACGGATATTGTATTTGACGATGGTGATCCGTTGCTAAAATCACAGGCAGGTGTAAATTTGTACCGTGCCTATATAAAAGAAAGCTATAATAAAGGAAAACTTACTGCATTTACTATTGCCTATACAAACCAAAACAAAGGCGAAGGATTATTTAGTAAGCTAATTGACACTGTTACTTATCAGGACCTTATTTACCGGTTTACCCTTAAATGTGAGTATATCGACTAAAAAACGCTGCCTTATCAGGGCAGCGTTTTTTAGTAAGTAAGCTTGGGCGTTTTAATTAAACTTTACTTCAAGTACGTCAATTTCGCCTTCCTTAACTTCGCCATTGTTGTCGGCTATTATATTGATGCCCGAAATGCACAGTGCTTTCGCCCTTTTCGTCCCTTTAATTATGAGTTTATCAAAGTTAGACGGGTGCAGCATGAGCATTACATTTTCGGTAAGGGCGTTATTAGCTATAAAATTTTTAATGGTTGCTAAGTCGATATTGTTTTTCATGGCGATAAGGTGTTATGGGTTTTGTTTTACAAAGATGCCCATTTAACCCGTGCGCCATTGGTAAGGATATGCTAATTAAATACTAAAGTTTCTTAACACTGTCAGCTTACTCCCGGGCCTGCCTTTCGCGAAAAAATTCAATTTTACGCGTACATTACTTTTAAGTAGTTGATTGTTCAAAAAGCAGATTTATTTTAAAAAAGTATTATGGAACTAATTTCATTAAGCTTTAAAAGCTTAACATTTGTCTTTAAAAGGTTTTTAAGCTGAAGGCTGCACGAAACTTCTTCCGCGCCTTTTACGCTTTTGTCAATTTCGGCGGCTGCCACCATAAAAGATATGGTTGCACTGTCGTTTTTCCTGATGTTTGTATTCATTATCCTTTCCATCACAATAGCATTAGGTAATTTATAAAGTAATTATTTTCATTCTCTAAATTAGTAACATATTTTTAAATATTGCACAAAAATCTATTAAATAAAAGCTAAATACCGGTAGTATATATTTAACTGCTAATTAACGACCCATTAATAAGAAAGTAAAATTATTGCGCCTACCTTTAGTAGAATTATGATAGATTGTTATGAAAAACCTATACATTTTATTCTTACTACTTATATTAATGTATGCACCAGCCCAAAATCAACAACCTGCAACTGAACGCTATATAAAAGTGCCACACGGTTACCTTATGGTACTGCGTCAGGGCGATATTATTTTGCAGGAAATAGAAAAAATGGCAGTTGACGAAAACGTACCGGCGGCTACTTTTACCGGCTTAGGCTTTGTGAATATAACCTTCGGATTTTTCGACTTTAAAACCAGGCATATAACCCCAAGGCGTTTAAGGATATGGAACTTGCCTCACTAACCGGCAGCATTGCCTGGCAAAACGGTAAACCGTCAATCCATGCGCACGGGGTGGTAACGGGTAAAGATTTTACGGCACATGGCGGGCATATACTGTCGGGCACGGTAGGTACAGGTTCGGTAGAAATAAGCGTTACCGTGCTTGATAAAAAGCTGGAGCGTATTAAAGAAGAAAAACTGGGCGCCAATGTACTGTGCCTGGGCAACTGCCCGAAACCTTAATCTAAGTCAAATACCTTACCGTCGTTAGCAAGCTCCGTATTCTCAAAAACGGTAATGGCTTCCTGCTTAAAGAGTTCAATAGATTCATAGCGTGTGGAGTAATGCCCCAGTATAAGCCTGCCCACGTTTGCCTTTAATGCTATGGTCGCGGCCTGTTTTGCGGTACTGTGCATGGTGGTTTCGCAGTAGTGCTCTTCGCTTTGCAAAAAGGTACTTTCGTGGTACAATACATCTACATCTTTAATAATAGGTATGATGCTTTCCAGATAAGTGGTGTCACTGCAAAAGGCATAGCTTTTAGCCGGGGGCGGGTCAAACGTAAGCAGTCCGTTAGGCACTATTTCGCCGCTGTCAAGCGTAATATCGCCGCCGTATTTTATTTTGTTGTAATAAACCACATCAATACCATAATTTTCTACGGCCTCTATATTCAGCTTACGCTCAATATTTTTTTCTTCAAAAAGGTAGCCGTTAGTGTACACGCGGTGCCTTAGCGGTATAGTAGTTACCTTAACCTTGTCATCTTCAAAAATAACTTCAGGCTCCTTGCTTTCCAGTTCGTGGAAATACAGGTTGTATGATGTCCAGCTGTTAGATACTTTAAGAAGCAGCAATATAACTTCTTTAATCCCCTTAGGGCCATATATGTGCAGGTCGTTTTTGCGGCCCAGCAGCGCAAACGTAGAGATAAGTCCTATAAGCCCGTAAAAATGGTCGCCGTGCAGGTGCGAGATAAAGACCTGGTTTATTTTGCCAAATTTTATCTTATGTTTACGGAGTTGTACCTGCGTGCCCTCGCCGCAATCGATAAGGAACATACGGTTTTTTATTTCAAGTACCTGCGATGTAGGGTTAGTAAGCGTGCGTGGGGTGGCCGCGTAACAGCCTAATATGGTTAGTGTCATTAAATGGTGTGTTTAAGTAAAGCAGGCAGCCCTGCTTTAAAACAAAGCGTGCAAGTTACTAAAAAACACAACAGGAAAAGTATAACAAAATACTAAAAACCGAAGGCAAACGCCTAAAGTGTTTATATTGCTAATGCTACCATCCCGGCGCTTTACGCAGTGCCGAAATTGTATTTTCAAGCTGGGCGAGGCGCTGCTCCAGTTCGTTTTCGCCAGTGGGCAACGTGTAGCGAAAGTAATGCACCACCTGCCACAGTGCTTTTATTTCCTTAACAGCAAGCGCTATAGGCTCTACGCCATGATGGCTCGCCTTGAGCACGGCCATTTCCCCCTGAAAAATAAACTGGCGAAAATAAATATGTGTTCCCGTAAGTACCAGCACCAGTTGGCCATTCGCACTGGCGTATTCACTTTCGGCAACCAGGCTGCCCACAACTACATCTTTGGGTAAAAAGCCGCCTGTACCGCTCATGGTAAGGTCGTCTACTACATACGCCAGCTTATCATCCGCCGAAGTTTCCGGCAGGCAGATAACGGGCAGTTGCAGGCTGCTAATACTATTGGCATCGGTAAAATTTGCTATAAAATTGTGCTTTCCTTCCTCAGTAATACAAAGTATACCGGGAAATGAAGCGCATTCATTAACCCCGGATCCCGTAGTTATCGCCTCATTAAAATGCAGGAGCTGGTTAACAGTAAGCTCTTTTGTGAGCAATTCTTCAAGCGCAATACTAAAATGGTTAGCAATTTTTAGTACAGTATCTATCTTGGGGTTACTGCGGTCTTCCTCATAAGCACCAAGTGTAGCTCGCTTTAAATCAAATAGTTCCGCAAACTGCTGCTGACTAAGTCCATGAACGCTGCGTATTTTTTTTATATTTTTTCCGAACATCTGAAAAATATTTTGCTAATATTATTTGCAAATATAAAATTACCTGTTATCTTTGTACTAATCATTTGAGCAAATATAATAATTATGCTAATATGATTAGCTGAATGCGCAGATTATTTAGAGGCTTGTTTATAAGTAATAATAAGTTAGCTTGTAATTGACTGCAAAATGAGCGAGTTTTATAACATTATTCAACCATCCGTTACAACATGAAAGACTATTTTGGAGTAGTAAAAAGCTACCTGACTGACCTTCAGCTCGAAATAAAGCACGAGAATACTGCTGACAGTATTTTTATTGTGAGCAGCGAGCAGGACGGTATTGTGAACCTTATTATCTGCGTGGCCTACCCTATTATTATTTTTGAGCAGTATTTGTTTGAAATTAAGTCCGGCTCACCCGATGTGTTTAAGGCGCTGCTGCAAAAAAACAGGGACATCATCCATGGGGCTTTTGTGCTTGATGGCACCGGTAGTAAAGTAATCTTCAGGGACTCGCTACAACTGGAAAACCTTGATCGCAATGAGTTTGAGGCTACCTTAAATTCGCTCAGCCTGTTGCTAAGCGAATATTCTGAACAGATTATTAATTTTTCAAAACAGTAATGCTATGAAGTTTCTAAGAAGGATTTTTAAGATAGGGCAGGCCGAAGTGCACCATGCCATAGACAATATGGAAGATCCTATTAAAATGACCGAGCAGGGCATACGCGATATGAAAGACGACCTTGATACCGCCCTTGAAGCCCTTGCACAGGTAAAGGCCATGAGCATACGTGCCAAAAACGAGATAGAGGAATATAATGCCAAGACCGAAGACTATAACGAAAAGGCCATGCTCCTGCTAAAAAAAGCACAGAAAGGCGATATGGATAGCACCGAGGCCGACCGCCTTGCTACCGAAGCCCTGATTAAAAAGGAAGAGAACGCCGCCAATAAAGACCGCGCCATAGCCGACAAGGAAAAGTTTGACCAGAATGTGGTGCAGATGGAAGCCAATGTGCAAACCATAAAGCAGAACATAAGCAAGTGGGAAAACGAGCTTAAGATACTGCGCAGCCGTGTAAAAGTAGCCGATGCCACTAAGAGCCTTAACCAGCAAATGGCCAGGATAGACAGCAACGGCACCATAGCCCTGCTGGAGCGTATGAAAGAAAAGGTAAGCCAGGAAGAAGCTCTTGCAGAAGCCTATGGTGATATAGCCAACTCCTCAAAATCTATTGATGATGAGATTAATAAGGCCGTAAACGTAAACCAGACCAAAGCCTTTAGCGAACTGGAAAAGCTTAAGGAGCAGCTGGGCATATCGGGCCCCAGTGATAATTAATAACAGCCAATGAAAGAATTAATAGAAATCTCGTTTTCGCCGGTAAATGCCTTCTTCACCGTCATGAGCATTATCATGGTAGTGTACTGGCTGCTGGTGATCATCGCGGGCCTGGACCCGGACCTGTTTAGCGTAGATTTTGATTCGGCTGATGTAGATGCAGATATAGACATTGATGTTGACGGCGACGGCCATGTAGACAAAGGCTTTTTTATGGAGACGCTCGAGTTCTTCAATTTTGATGAGTTGCCGCTGATGTTCATCCTCACCATCATATTCTTTTTTATGTGGCTGGTAGGCGTTAACGTGCAGTACTACCTGGGCTTTGAGAGCACCTTATTAGGCTTCCTGTTGCTGATACCTAACTTTATTGCCAGCCTTTTTATTGTAAAGTTATTTGCCAAGCCATTGGGTTACCTGTACAAGCAATTCAACCATAAGGGCGAACCGGAAATCGACTTCCTGGGGCGCAGGTGTACGGTAATGTCTACTACAACACAAAATAAAACCGGCATGATAGAACTTACCGTAAACGGCGACCCGATGAAGCTCTACGCCCGCAGCCACAGTGAAGAAGTACTGAAACCCGGCCAGCAGGCGGTAATTGTGGGCGAAAGTACAGATAAGAAATACTATTTGCTGGAGAAATTCGATTATTAAGAGAAATAGCCAATCTCAAAATCCAAATAACAAATGTCGGACTTTTAAAATCCGACAACCGACAACCATCAACTAACAACCAAAACACAAACTATGATATCAATACTTTACACCATTACCCATTGCGTAATCAGCGCTGTTGAATACGTCATCAACCAGTTATTTTAATACAAATTCATTAAAACAAATCAATTATAAAACACCAATACTCAAATTAACATGTTAGGAAATTCTCTTCTCGTTACCATGATCGCGCTTATCATCGTAACCATCGGCCTGCTTGTATGGATCGTTTCCATGTACAAAAAGATCATACAGGGCAAGGTTATCGTGCGCACCGGTGCAGGCGGTACCAAGGTATTTTTTAATGCCGGCCTTGTAGTGCCCGTACTGCACAAAATGGAAATCATGGACATTTCCGTTAAAAAGCTTGATGTGTTCCGCACAGGGGCAAACGGCCTCATCTGTAAAGACAACATCCGTGCAGATATTAAGGTTACTTTTTTCATAAAAATCAATAAATCTACTCTAGACATTATCAATGTGGCGCAAACCATAGGCTGCGAACGTGCTTCTGAAATCGACGTATTGCGCGAGCTGTTTGATGCTAAATTCTCTGAAGCCCTCAAAACAGTGGGTAAGAAGTTCGATTTTGTAGAGCTGTATGAAGCCCGCAGCGAATTCCGCGAAGAGATTATAGCCATCATCGGTACCGACCTAAACGGCTACATTCTCGATGACTGCGCCATAGACGACCTTGAGCAAACCCCGCTGTCGCAGCTAAGGGCAGACCATATTCTTGACTCGGAAGGTATCAAGAAAATTACAGAGCTTACCGCTACACAAAACATTAAGGCCAACCTGATACGTCGCGATGAGGAAAAAACCATCCGCAAGCAGGACGTGGAAGCCCGTGAAGCGATATTAGCCTTAGACCGACAATTAGCCGAAAAAGAAGAAATACAGAAACGTGAGATAGCCAACATCAAGGCACGTGAAGAAGCCGAGATTGCCAAGGTAAACGAAGAGGAACGGCTAAAATCAGAAACCGCGCGCATAAACACTGCAGAGAAGGTACAGGTTGCCGAAGAAAACAAAGAACGCCTTGTAATTGTAGCCCTTAAAAACAAGCAGCGTACCGAAGCCGTAGAAACCGAGCGTGTAGAAAAAGACCGCGCCCTGGAGCAGACCGAACGGGAGCGTATTGTAACCCTCGCCCAGATAGAGAAAGAAAAGGCTGTGGAGGTAGAGCGCAAAAACATTCAGGATGTGATACGCGACAGGGTTGTGCTGGAAAAAGGCGTGGTGCAGGAGCAGGAAAACATGAAGGATATCGAGGCATTTAAAACCGCCGACAGGGCGAAAAAAGTAACCCTTACCGCTGCCGAAGCAGAAAGTGAGCAATTGTACATAAGACAGATAAAGGCAGCCGAAGCCGATAAGGAAGCCGCTAAGCAAAAAGCGGAAGAGCTTACCATAGAAACCGAAGCCCGTATGGCCGCCAGCGCAAAAGAAGCAGAGGCCCGTAAAATTTTGGCCGAAGCCAAAGCTAAAGAAGATGCTACGTTTGGCTTATCTGAAGCGCAGGTAATGCACGCCAAAGCCGAAGCTAACGAAAGGCAGGGTATTGTGGAGTCGGTTATTATCGAGAAGAAAGCCCTCGCCGAAGCTGCCGGTATCAAGGCCAAAGCCGAAGCTCAGAAAGATTTGGGTATTGCCGAGGCAAGCGTCATTAAGGAGAAAGCATCGGCGGAAGCCAGTGGCATAGAAGAAAAAGCCGAAGCCATGAAGAAACTGGACGGCGTGGGCAAAGAGCATGAAGAATTCAAGCTGCGCCTTAACAAAGAGCTTCAGGTTGACCTTGCGCACATCAACATACAGAAAGACATTGCCGATGCCCAGGCCAGCGTTATTGGCGAGGCGCTTAAAGCAGCGAAAATTGACATTGTGGGTGGCGAAACCATGTTCTTTGACCAGATTGTGGGCCAGATAACCCGTGCCAAAGGCTTTGACAGGCTGGTAAACAATTCTGAAAACATTACCGATATTAAAGAAGCCATTTTGGGCGACAGCGCCGAAGGCCAGGGCAACCTGCTGGACCGCGTAAAGGGCTTTGCCGATAAGTACGGTATCTCATCTGAAGATATAAAGAACTTTACGGTAGCCGGCCTGTTGCTCGAATTGCAGCAGCGCAGCAGCGATACGGGCGAAAAAGGCTTGTTCTCAAACCTTATGCTCATGGCAAAAAACCTGGGGCTTTCTGATAAAAAGCTCGGGTAACACGATAAACCAACCAATCAACCAACCTTTCAACAGGGCAAGCGGTCAGCCCCTGCCCTGTTGTATTTTTTTGCTGTAACAGCATCCACAACCTTATAAAATTAACGCCATGAGTACACTAGAAGGTGGTACCTATGAAATCATACAATCGCGTCTCGAAGCCCAGAAAAAAGACCTCAATGAGCGTCTTGGCAAGCTGAATGAAGCGCGTAAGGAAGTTTTTGGCAGCATCGAAACGAAGCTCATTGCCAATAACCGCATTATTACCGAAAACAATTGTATCCCGGCCGATATTGTAACTGTGGGTACAACCAGCATATTTGGCTATAACGTGCACTTTGGCCTCCGTACCGATGTGGGTATTAAAGACGTGTTTAGCCTCTACAGTTATGATGGCGGCGAGTTTAAGCCCCTTGGTTACGAACTGCTTGAAGACGAAACATTTTTGCTCGACTTCGCTAATCTATATAAATACTATCGCGATACTAATTTCCGTAAGTTCTTTATTTCCAGGCAGTACCTGTATATGGTGTTCCAGCTTAGCGAACGCGTTACCGATGTTAAGGCCTTTAAATGGCTCATTGCCGACGGCGCGTTACAATATGTAGACAACCGCAGCGACCACGAGTACCGTTTCCCTACCCAGCACGATTTTATCTGGCAGGAAACCACCCGGGAGATGCAGCGCTACGGCCTGCATCCGCACGTGTCGATACTTAATAAAGTGTTCGTAGAAACCGTAGGCGGCACGCTTACCATTAAGGTAGAAGACAATACCACCGTAGGCAAAGGCCTGTATGACGAAGAAGTGATTCACCCGGACCAGACGCTGGACGATGGCACGTTTAAATTTGCCGACCTGGGCAACCTTATTGCGTTGCAAATAAAGCCGTTTCAGGAGGAGCCGCGCTATTTTATTTACAACCATAAACTGCAGCAGGTACAAAAAGCAGATAGCCTTAAAAGTTCAGCCATATTGCTGCCGGACCAACAGGGCATTATATTTTCGGATGGCTATTACCTGCAAACAGGCGAGTACAAGATATTCGAGAGCAGCCTGCCGGGGCTGCTGTTCCAGGAGCGCATCGTTTCGCCGAACGGCGAAGACTTTATGTATGTTTTTTACGAAGCCAAACACGGACAGTACGTGCTATTATCGTACAACCTTATTTCGCAGGAAATTAAAACGCCTATCATCTGCAACGGCTTTACCATTTTAAAGGACGGCGAGCTGTGTTACTTTAAAGCAGAGGCTGAACCGACTAAGAACCACGTGGTGCAAATCTGGCAAACGCCGTTCATAAAAGGCGATATACTGCCGTCGCAACACAAGGATACACTCATTTACAAAATAGGCAATAAAGACATTGTAAAAGCCATGGCCGAGAGCCAGGCGCTCATTACGCTGCTTAGCAAGAACGATGGTTACGACGGCTTGTATGCCGACCTTACCCGCCAGGCGCAAAACATACTTGATGCCTATTACTGGATAAACAGCAGCGAAACCTTTGAGCTGAATATTCCGCTGGCAGAAATAAAAAGTACGGCAAATGCCGCGATAGACGAATTTGAGAAAGTAGTGCAGCTGCGGCAGAACGCTAAAGCCATTACCCGGCAAACACAGGAAAAGGCTGATAAGCTTTTTGGTAAAATAAAATCAGACCCGCTTGATAATATCGATGTGTTTGTGGCCAACCTGGCAGCATTACGCACCCTGCGTGGCGAAGTAATCAGCCTGAAAGAAATTCGCTATGTAGATACTACGTTTATCGAAACACTCGAAACCAGAATAATTGAGGAGACCGAGCGGATTTCGCAGCATTGCGTACAGTTTTTGCTTGATGATAAAGCCCTTGCCCCCTACCAGGAACGCGTGCAGAAAAAGCAGGGCGAACTTGACGGTTTTACCACCGTTGCCGAAGGCAAAAAACTGGAAGCGGAAGTAAGTACCATTACGGCCGACCTTGAGATGCTTATAGATATTGTTACCAATTTAAAGATAGACGATACCTCGCAGAGCACGCGCATTATTGATAACATATCGCTGATATTTGCTACGCTTAACAGGCTTAAGGCCGATATAAAAAACCGCATCAGCGCGCTGGGCGGCAAAGAGGCCATAGCAGATTTTGCCGCACAGATGAAACTTGCCGACCAGGCTGTGGCCAACGCGCTCGACAGGGCTACAACCCCGGAAAAGACAGAGGAATTGCTGAATAAAATTTCGGTACAGCTGGAAGAAATTGAAGCCCGCTTTGCCGATTTTGAAGAATTTACCGGGCAGATACTTGAAAAACGCGAGGAGATTCAGAACGCTTTTGAAGCCAAGAAAAATACCCTTCGCGAAACGCGCAACAAAAAAGCCATAGCGCTGCAAACCGCTGCTGAACGCATACTGAAAAGCGTTGCGGGCAAAGCGCTTACCTTTACATCGCAGGAAGATATAAACGGTTATTTTGCCGGCGACCTGATGGTCTCGAAGCTGCGCGGCATACAGGAACAACTGCAGGCACTGGAAGACAGCGGCAAGGCCGAGGCCATTTCAACCGCACTAAAATCCGCGCGGGAAGATGCGGTACGCAGGCTGAAAGACCGCAACGAACTGTATGAAGACGGCGAAAACATCATCAAACTGGGCAAGCATAAATTTGCCGTAAACCGCCAGCCGCTGGACCTTACCATTGTATATAAGGACGATACCATGCTGTACCACCTTACCGGCACCGATTTTTACCAGGAGGTTAAAGACAGCACGCTCCTCTCCTACCGTAACATCTGGAACCAGGATTTGATATCCGAAAATGCGCAGGTTTATAGGGCCGCATATTTGGCATGGAAGATATTCAACAGCCATAATGCGCAGGAATTATACAGCATGACCGATAAGGCATTGCGTAACATCGTTACCGAAGAAACCGCTAAAAACTATACCGAAGGTTATATAAAAGGCGTGCACGACGCTGATGCTTTTACCTTCCTTAAAACTTTGGTAGTAAAGCACCATACACTGGGCCTGTTGCGCTATACGCCTACTGTAAGGGCGTTTGCGCAATTCTACTGGCACAGCCTCAGTGATGAAAACCGCAATGCCATCAATGCTTCCATTAAGGCGGCGGGCAGCGTACTAAAGGTATTCCCTAACAGCAACAGCCACCAGTACATTATTGAAGAACTAGCGGAAAACATTAAAGCCTATGCCGCTGCTAACGGTGCTTTTAATTTGGGTATAAATCAATATGATTACAAAAAAGTGGCGGCCTATTTATTTGAAGAACTTCAGGCGAAACACACATTTTCGGTAAGCCTACGCGCGAAGCAGTTACTCGAAAATTTCTATAAAGCGCTTGACAGCAAAGGCGCTACGGCCGGTTTTAAAAACAATATTGCTGATGCCACAAATGCCGAAAATGCCATTCGCCTTGCGCTGCAATGGGCCGTGTCCTGGCTACAACAATCCGGAGAAAGCGTTGAATATGCCGCTGAATTAGCAGCACTCTTGTTATACAAAAATGAAAACGCCGAACCCGCTATTGCTGTTTCACCGGAAGAAAAACTTAGCGGATTGGCAGGTTCACACCCTACTATTAGTGAAGGCAGCTATAACTTTCATTACCATGAATTTGTAAAACTATTACACAACTATGCTACGTGTGATGTTCCGGCATTTGAAGCGTTCCGTAAGGAACGCCAACAGCTTACGTTACAGCTTAAAAATGAGTTGCGGCTAAACGAATTCCTGCCTAAAGTGCTTACCTCATTTGTGCGTAACAAGCTTATTGACCAGGTGTATTTACCGCTGTTTGGCGATAACCTTGCAAAACAGCTTGGCGCAGCCGGAGATAACACACGTACCGACCGAAGCGGCATGCTACTGCTGGTTTCGCCGCCCGGTTATGGTAAAACTACCCTGATGGAGTACCTGGCAAACCGGCTTGGCCTTGTGTTCATGAAGATAAACGGCCCGGCCATTGGGCATGACATCACATCGGTTGACCCGCTTTCGGCTACGAATTCTGCTGCGCGCGAAGAGCTTAAAAAACTGAACCTCGCACTGGAAATGGGGAATAACGTGATGCTCTACCTGGATGACATCCAGCATTGCAGCCCGGAGTTTTTACAGAAATTCATTTCGCTTGCTGATGGTACACGCAAGATTGAAGGTGTATATAACGGCCAGCCCAGAACCTACGACCTGAAGTCGAAGCGCTTCTGCGTGGTGATGGCAGGCAACCCCTATACCGAAACGGGCGAGAAATTCCGCATACCGGATATGCTTGCAAACCGTGCCGATATTTATAACCTGGGCGATGTGATAGGCAACACAGCAAGCCTGTTTGAACTAAGCCTTATAGAAAACGCGCTCACGGCTAACCCGATACTGGCTCAGCTGGCATCCCGCAATATGGACGATTTGTATGCCTTCGTCACCATGGCGGAAACCGGTAAAAAAGAAGGCATTGACCTTACCGGAAATTACGCAGCGCAGGAAATTGAAACGTTTGTAAGCGTGCTTGATAAAGTAATAAAAGTGCGCAATGTGGTACTTAAGGCCAATGCTGCTTATATTGCTTCCGCCGCTATGGAGGATGCTTACCGCACCGAACCACCATTCAGGCTGCAGGGGTCGTACAGGGATATGAACAAACTGGTAGGGAAAGTTGTACCGATTATGAATGACGCTGAGATAGACACGCTGCTACTGTCGCATTACCGTAACGAAACACAAACGCTTACCAGTGCCGCCGAAGCCAACCTGCTTAAATATAAGGAGCTTACAAATTCGCTAAACAAACCTGAAGCCGAACGCTGGGCTGCCATAAAAGAAACCTTTGTAAAGAACAATAAGTTAAAATCTTTTGGCGGTCAAAATGAAATGGCACAGATGCTCTCGCAGATCATGCAGTTTACCGAACACGTAGAGGGTATTAAAGAGATATTAAGGAGAGGCGTGGAAGATAAGTAACATACATTATTAACCAGGCTAAAATTACAATGATAAATTGTTACTTTTTAGCCGGCAGTTCCTCAGGTTTTGTGTTCTTTTTATACAAAGGTATAAAATAAGAAAGCGTGTAGTTAAAACCGGCGCCAAAGGTGCCGCCGTAGGTTTTATTAAAGCCCGGTATGTACAGGTTATCAAAACCATTTGGCTTTTTATCTGTTATCAGAAAGTTGAGGCGCACGCTAAAACCGAGGTAAATGTTACTAAACAACTCTGCCTTAACGCCACTTACTAATTCTAACCAGTGGGCTGAGAGCCCGTCAAACTGTGCGCCAGACTGTACGGTTACATCATCAAAGTAGTTGCCTATATCATCTCCTGTCGCTACATCGCTGTTCTGGTAAATGGTATAAGAGTTAAGCGTGTGGCTAAACGTAGAGAATCCGTATCGGAACCCCACGTATACCATGTTTTCCATATCGAGCCAGTTATCATAGGCATTATAATCAAATCCTACCTTAAGGTAACTGCCTTTGGTATTAAAATTCAGCCTGTCGTCATCCTGGGTAAAATCGGTGGTGCCTAACTCGGCAGCGGCATATATTTTATTAGTAAGGCGGTAATCGCCCACTACCTCTATACCCGTAAAGCCATCGGTATAAAAACCACGGCTCAGCCTGTAGAGGTCTACCCCCACACGCAGGCCATAGCGCTGCACGGTGGGTACTACAGATACAGGCGCCGCTACGGTATCCATCTGGGTTACCTGCAGGTCTTGTGCCAGCGCTGTAAACGAAACGAAAGCAATCAGGCTAAAAATAAACTTTGACATGTACTTCATTTTCGTTTTCTATCTCATAATTTTCTATCTCCACACTTTGTATCCAGAATGCGTTATCACCCCCGGCGGTAAGCACAGGGTTTGGCATATCGCTATCCAAGGTAAAAAGCGTTTTAAAACCACACGCGCGCGACACATATTCTTCGCGGGTTGTGTACTTAAACTCTACAAAATCGGTATCGGTAGCAATGCCTCCGGAAACGACACGGTCGCGCCTAAAGCCCCATTTTGTAGCGGTGGCATCTACACGCAGTGGTACAGCGGTACTGTCGGTACTGCCGACTGCTATCTCTTCGTCCCTGCCTTCTACAAAGTAGCGCAGGTTTGATACCACCTGCGGCTCTTCCCTGTTTTCTGCCCTGTAAAACTCCACTATCATCTTAGGGGTTTTAGTAATCAGCGGGTCGCAAAGGTCGTCTTTTTCGCAGCTGATCATATACAATGACAGTGCGGTTAAAAACAGTAAACAGCCTATAAGCTTTTTCATCTATCGTTTTTCTAAAAGTACAACATTTTCTACATGGTGTGTTTGCGGAAACATATCTACAGGGCGCACGCGGGTTACCTTATACACCTCATCCATAAGGGCAAGGTCGCGGGCCTGAGTAGCCGAGTTACAACTAACGTATACCACTTTTTGCGGGGCTATCTTAAGTATCTGTTCTACAACATCTTTGTGCATGCCGTCGCGCGGAGGGTCGGTTATAATTACATCGGGGTAGCCGTTTGCGGCAATAAATTCTTCGTTAAAAACATTCTTCATGTCCCCTACAAAAAACTCACAATTGGTAATATTATTGCGCCTGGCATTTTCCTTTGCATCGGCAATAGCCTCGGGTACTGCCTCTACCCCTACCACTCTCTTTGCCATGCGCGATACAAACTGCGCTATGGTACCCGTACCGGTATACAGGTCATACACCAGCTCATTGCCCGTAAGGCCTGCAAAATCGCGGGTTATGCTGTACAGCTCATATGCCTGGTCGCTATTGGTCTGGTAAAATGATTTGGCATTTATCTTAAAGGTAAGGCCTTCCATCTCTTCCAGGATGTAGTCGCGGCCTTTGTACAGCTTAATATCCTGGTCATACAGCGTGTCGTTAGCCTTTTGGTTTACCACATACTGCAACGATGTTATACCTGGGAATTTTGTGTAAAGATGATCTAATAGTAGCTCGCGCTCGGCCTTATTATCGTCAAAAAACTGTATCAGCACCATTACCTCGCCGGTGCTGGTAGTGCGGAGCATAAGCGTACGCAGCAAGCCCGTATGCTCGCGGGGGTTAAAAAACGCGAGGTTATTGGCATTGGCAAAATCACGCACTTCGTTGCGTATCAGGTTGCTTGGGTCTTCCTGCAGGTGGCAGTGGGTAATATCGAGTATCTTATCCCACATGC
The DNA here is from genome assembly GCF_046613695.1 of Flavobacterium sp. RHBU_24. Classification (NCBI taxonomy): domain Bacteria; kingdom Pseudomonadati; phylum Bacteroidota; class Flavobacteriia; order Flavobacteriales; family Flavobacteriaceae; genus Flavobacterium; species Flavobacterium sp. RHBU_24. Next base: position 89,137 of record NZ_JBKJHD010000004.1, read on the forward strand.
GTGGGATGTGGAAACCAAGTGCGTTGCGGTCAGTAAACTCATGGCCGCTCTGTATCTCGTTATCGGTCATCCAGCGCGCGTTAGAGAACGAGAACTCCATTTTATTACGGTAGTAAAACTGCTTTTTGCTGCCTTTTATAGGCTCAAATTCGGGCAGCTCTACCTTGCCTATGCGCTTTAGGTGGTTATAAACCTCGCGGTTTTTATAGTATAATTGCTTTTCATACTGCATATTCTGCCATTTGCAGCCGCCGCACGCGCCAAAATGCCTGCACGGGGGTATAACCCTGTCTGCACTGTATTCATGAAAATGTACCGCCTTGCCTTCGTAATAAGCCTTGCGTTTCTTAAATGTTTGCACGTCTACCACATCGCCCGGCACTACATTAGGTATAAATATAACTTTGCCATCGGGCGCCTTGGCTACCGATACGCCTTTAGCGCCGGCATCAAGCACATCAATATTGGTAAAAACAATTTTCTCTGTCGTTTTTCTTTTTCCCATGGCGCAAAAATACGTTATTGGTCATTAAATTTAAATAAATTTGTAATTAATCATTATTTCAAATAATCATGCCCTCATATCTTGCCTTATTTCGTGCCGTAAACGTAAGCGGACACAACATTATTAAAATGGAACACCTGCGTAAGCTAATGGAGACAAACGGATTTAAAAACGTGGCTACCTACATACAAAGCGGCAACGTGGTGTTTACCATAGATGAAATCGATAAGGGCAAGATAAGCCGCGCTATCGAGGTATTGCTATATAGAGAATATGGCCACGATGTGTTTACCTTTATACTGGACGAAGCCGACCTTATAAAAGCCATAGACAACAATCCTTACACGGGGCGCGAACCGGAACCATCGGGCATAAAAAAATATTTTGTGGCCTTCCTGGCCGGTGAGGCAACCACACAGGGCCTTGACCAGATGAAAAAATTTAACCGCGGCGATGACGAGTTTAAGGCCGTGGGCAGTATAATGTATTTAAAGCTGGCACAAAGCGCGGCAGATTCTAAGCTATCAAACTCATTTATCGAAAGTAAAATGGGGCTGAAATCTACCACGCGCAACTGGAATACTACGCTGAAATTGCTCGAGATGCTGCAACTTCTTAATAAGTAGGCTTTATGAATCGCTTCGACCGTATAAACGCCATGCTCATTCAGCTGCAAAGCAAAAAAGTGGTGCGTGCCCAAGACCTTGCCGACCGCTTTAACGTAAGCCTTCGTACCGTGTACCGAGACATCCGTTCTCTGGAAGAAGCCGGTGTGCCCCTGTATGGCGAGGCCGGAACGGGATATTCATTGGTAGATGGCTATCGCCTGCCGCCCGTAATGTTTACGCCAGAAGAAGCTATGGCCTTTATTACTGCGGGCAAACTGATGGAAAAATTTTCGGATAAAGCGCTTACCGATAATTTTGCATCGGCGCTATATAAAGTAAAAGCGGTGCTTCGCACCACCGAAAAAGACCTGGTAGATAACCTGGAAAACCAGATAAGCGTGTTCAGCCACAGGAGCGATGCAATGCCCGATAACGGCAGCCTTGAGATATTGCTTAAAGCCGTTGCCGAAAAAAAAGCGGTGCAGATGGCGTATAAAGCCTTTGGCAGCGAGGCTGAAAAAAGCCGCCTGGCCGAGCCTATAGGCATATTCCATGAGAATGACAACTGGTATACCGTTGCCTACTGCCACTTGCGTGAGGAATACCGGCAGTTTCGGCTCGACCGTATAGCATCCATTAAACTTAGCGACATTAAACAGCAGGAACATGTAAGCCTTACCGAATACCGCAAGCTTTATCCAAAAGAATGGGAGAAATTCCCCGTTGAAAAAGTGGTGCTGCGCGTGGCAAAAAACACCATTCCCTACATTAGGGAGCGCAGGCATATGTACGGGTTTGTTTCTGAAACAGATAATGGCGATACCCTTGAAATGACCTTTTTAACCCAGTGGGCTGAGGAAGGCCTGCTGCGCTGGTTTATGATGTTTGCCGACAAAGGCGAGATACTGGAACCGGACTGGCTTCGGGAAAAAGCCGCAGTGCTTATTGAAAATATTATTGAGAAGAATGGGTTTAAGGTTTCTACTTAAATCGTTGGCGTATTCTTCTATATTCTGATATTTTTAGTAATTTGCACTATGTAAGGATGATTTCTCTCCTCAAGAAGGAATTGCCGTTTTTAAATAAAAATTACAATTCACAATGCCGGTTTTAGACAAATTAAATACCGAAAACGCAATTGCCCTTGAAGATAAATATGGGGCGCACAACTACCACCCCCTGCCTGTAGTGCTTAGCAAAGGCGAAGGCGTATATGTGTGGGACGCTGAAGGCAAACGCTATTACGACTTCCTCTCTGCCTACTCTGCGGTAAACCAGGGGCACTGCCACCCGAAGATTATCAATGCGCTGGTTAAACAGGCGCAAACCCTTACCCTTACCTCACGTGCTTTTTATAATGATAAGCTCGGTAAATACGAAGAATTTATAACCAACTACTTTGGCTATGATAAAGTACTCCCCATGAATACCGGCGCCGAAGCCGTAGAAACCGCCATAAAACTGTGCCGCAAATGGGCCTATGAAAAGAAAGGTATCCCGGCGCAGCAGGCAAAGATAATAGTATGTGACGGCAACTTTCACGGGCGTACCACCACAATTATCTCGTTTAGTAATGACGAAGGCGCACGCAAAAACTTTGGCCCGTATACCGAAGGCTTTATAACCATACCCTATGATGATGTTGCCGCGCTGGAGTCGGTGCTCGAGTCTGATACAACTATAGCAGGATTTTTAGTGGAACCCATCCAGGGCGAAGCCGGCGTATACGTACCTCAGGGCGGTTACCTGGCTGAAGCAAAGGCGCTTTGCGAAAAACACAACGTACTTTTTATAGCAGACGAAGTGCAAACCGGCATAGCCCGCACGGGCAAACTGCTTGCCGTGCACCACGAAGATGTGCAACCGGACATATTGATACTAGGCAAAGCCCTTAGCGGCGGCGCCTACCCGGTAAGTGCAGTTCTGTCCAACGATGATATTATGAATGTTATAAAGCCGGGGCAGCACGGCTCTACCTTTGGGGGTAACCCTATAGCTGCGGCTGTGGCTATAGCCGCGCTTGAGGTAGTAACGGACGAACACCTTGCCGAAAACGCGGAAAGACTGGGCGCTATTTTCCGGAAGGAACTGAATGCTTATATCACAGGCAGTAGCATAGTAACTCAGGTGCGCGGCAAAGGGTTGCTTAACGCCATAGTAATTAATGATACCGAAGACAGCAGCACCGCCTGGGATGTTTGCGTTGCCATGATGCACAACGGCCTTTTAGCCAAGCCTACCCACGGCAACATCATACGGTTTGCACCACCGCTGGTAATGACTGAAGGCCAGCTTAGGGAGTGTATTGCTATAATTACGGATACCCTGAAACAGTTTGAAAATTAACTAATCAATTTTAATACATTTATGGAAGACAATTATTCAACAACCTCATCGTTTGACAATTTTGAACTACAGTTTAACGAACTTGCGAAAGAACACCTTAAAGAAGCCGGAAAATGGGCCTATTTCTTATCAATTATTGGTTTTATAGGCCTTGGATTTATTGTGCTTATCGCCATTTTTATGATTGCTGCCGGCTCAATGATTAGCTCACTGTCTCCGGGCATGGGAGCCTTGGGCGCTATGGGTACGGGTGTACTGGCATTTATCTACCTGGTTATGGTATTGCTTTACTTTTTCCCAATTATGTATCTTTACAGGTTTGGTTCACGCATCAAAAGGGCAATATCAGATAACAATGCCGAACAGCTTACGGCGGGCCTCGAAAGCCTTAAATCGCACTATAAATACATTGGTATACTAACAATAGTAATTATGAGCATGTATGCGCTTATTTTTGTTTTTGCACTACTTGGCGCAGCAGTTTCATAGTCTGCCTTAAAAAAACATTTATAATCCCCTGCGCACAGTAGGGGATTTTACTTTAATATAAATACGTATTTTTACACGGTGAAAACACTATACATTATACTTATGTTTGCGTGTGCTTTTATTGCACTCTATGAGCAATCGCTGGCGAAGCCAAACGTTTACATTATGGTAGGCGCAATTATTGTATTTATGCTGGGCATGATGCGCCTTATGAACAGCGTACCCAGTAAATACCAGCAGAAAGACGATGAAGATGAAGTTTAAACCCGGCGATAAAGTAAGCGTGCTCGACGACTCTTTTAACGGGGTGGTAAAAAAATACCAGGGCGGCAAGGTAGCGATAGAAACTACCGACGGCTTTGAACTGCTTTTTGATGAAGCTGAACTGGTGGCCATACAAAATACCGATATGCGTTCCTTCTTTTCGGGGAAGAGTGTAAATGCAGTATTGCGTGAAAAGGAAGAGCCGAAAAAGCGTTCGTTTGTAAAAGAGAAAAAGTCGAAAAACGACGGCTTTGTGCTGGAAATCGACCTGCATATTGAGAAGCTGGTGCCTAACAAACGGGGTATGAGCAATTATGACATCCTTACGCTACAGGCTGATACGGCAAAGCGCCAACTGGAATTTGCGATACGCAACCGCATGCCTAAGGTGGTGTTTATACACGGTGTGGGCGAAGGGATTTTAAAAGCAGAACTCGACTTTATGCTGGGGCGCTATGAGGGCATTACCTTTGGCGATGCCGATTACCAGAAGTACGGCCTTGGCGCCACCGAAGTGTATATTAAACAAAACCTAACCGGTAGTTAGTCTTCGTCGGCGCCGTAGCCCTCATTGCGGCAGCGTTTTACCTGTTTTGGTTTTACAGTTTCAAACTTTCCGGTATTGCGGTTAGCCCGCCACGCTTTTACGATTTTGGTGTAGTATTCAGGATTATCTTTATCATTAACTAAGGCTATAATTTCCTGGTCGCCGCCATCACCCTTTTCGCAATAGGCATCAACTACTATGTATTTTAGCACATCTGCACGCGGGATTGTTAAGATGTCGGTTACCGTAAAACTCCCTATCCTGAACTTGTTCCTGGCCAATACATAGTAACTATTAGCTTCAGATTGCCAGTACAGTACGCTATACACATAACTATAATTGTCTTTGTTTTGGGTCAGGATATTGCCTCCTCCCTCTTTAATGGTATACTTATCAAATTCAATATAGCTGCCTGTTTTTGAAGGGCTTATTTCTTTACCAATGAGTTGCGAAATATCAGCACCCCAAAGTTTGTATTTATTTTTAAATTCATAATAAGCAATGTACGGTTTTAAATAGTCAAGGCTTACGCCGATATCGATTGGCATGGGCCCGGCGCATTCCAGCCGCAGCAGCAGGTGGATGTCATTACCGTCTTTTTTTATATAAAAATCAGCACAATCCATCATCCAGGTATTGTCTCTTGAAACAAGCGAACTTATGTGTTCATACAGTTCAAGACCTTTCCCGTCTATTTTGCCTTTTACTACCCCCTCATCCTGATAATTAAGCTGGTAACCGTGCTGCACAAAAGCATCAGTAAGTTGCTGGTTAGTTATGCTTAGAAAATCGTCAATAATAAACTTTTCCCCGGTAAGTAAGTTATATTGCAGTCCATAACTTTCAAACATAATACGCCCACCGGCCGGAAATACATTCTTAGAAACAAGGATACTGATAAAGTTACCTTCCAGACAGGTTATTTCAAAATCCTGCAAAAATTCATCGGGCCGTAAGGTTTTGCCCTCACCTGTCATCGCCTTCCTTTCGGCTATTGCCTGTTCAAGCGTAAAATCATCCTTAATCTTTGCATTATAGATTGAGAGGGTATCGGTAGCGAAATAGGTTTTTAGGTCATTATTAATAAGCGAAGCAGCGTAGTCATGCTCTTCGATGCGCAGTTGCGGATACGAAACATCATAGGTCGCCACATTAACAAAATCATATTTGAAGCTTATAGTATCAATAACAACTTTTGGCGCAATGCCCTGCCCCTGCATTGTAAAAAACGCCAGGAAAAACAGTAGTGCGCCTATATTTTTCACGGATTACTTATTAAGCCAAGCTAACAGGTCGTAAAAATTTTGTGGTGCCACACCGTGCCCTACAGGGTACTCATGGTATTCGTTTGTAATGCCTAAAGTTTTTAGGAATTCTGGGGCTTTACGTGCCCAGCCTACCGGTATAACCTGGTCTACCACACCATGTGAGATAAAAAATTTCACATTCGAAAGGTCTTTGGTATGCACGTCTTCAGCAACTATGGGCTGGTGCAGGTAACCGCTAAGTGCTGCCACCCTGCTTACCTTTTCAGGATGTTTAAGCGCCACGGAATAACTTAAAATAGCGCCCTGGCTAAAGCCGATAAGCGTTACATTATCTTTATCTATGGGATATCTGGCTATGGCCTCATCTATAAATTTTGCAATCAAATCACGCGACTGTGCCGCCTGTACATCGTTTGTAAATTTGTTCATACCGGCATCAAAGTTTATGGCATACCATGCGTAACCGTAGCCCGGCAGGTTGTATGGCGCGCGTACTGAAAGGATATAATACTCATCGGGTAACTGCGCGGCAAAGCCAAACAGGTCTTCCTCATTACTGCCGTAGCCGTGTATAAGTAGCAAAAGGGGATTTTTATCCAATTTTACTTTGGGTTCTCTAACAAGATGATATAATGACAATTCCATCAATTACAATTTTTTAAATACTTTCTGGAACAATTTCCCCACCAGCGGCATCGGTGTTATCTGACCTGAAATTGCAGTGTATAGCCCATAGCCCCACAGCACAGCTATAAAAAGCCAGAAAGGAAATACAAACTCTACAGCCCATATATTACTTAGCGTGTAGCCTATGGCAACAAAAAGTATTGATAATCCCAGCCCCTGCCTTACATGGAAGGAGGCGTACGGGTTTTTGTTATCTGCATTCATAGACATGGCAATCAGCGCGCCTACCACCAGTATATAGGCCGTAATGGCAGTGCTTTTGCCCTCTTCTATTGTTTTAGTATCCATTTAGTTTATTTCTATAGTGCTTTTTACTTCAATATCGGTACGCGGGTCAAAAACCACATCATAGTAGCCCGCAGCCCCGGCCTTTGCATCAAGCGCCAACTGCTGCCTGCCAAATTCCACGCCTTTTTTGTCGGTTACCTTAAAAGTAAGGTTGCCTTTATAATCTTTTTCGGTAATGATATAGATAACCAATTTGTTATCATTCCCCAGTGAATCATTTTCTATGTGAAACTTGCCATAGCTTATCCCCCCTGCTTTAAGCTCTTCAGATAATACTATCTTACAATCAAGCGTACGCTCTACCCCTTCGGTAACACCCTCGGTAAATTCGGTAGCCATTTCGCCCACGGCTTCGCCGCCTTTGTTCAGGGTTTCTTTGGTCTTATCTTTTACTTTGTTACACGAGCAAATAAGTGTGGCTATAGCCAATAGGGTAAACAGTCTTTTCATGATATTAATTATTTAAAACCAGTTTTCCATTATTGTAAACACCATAAGCCCTGCCTTTTAGCTGTTGCCCCAGGAACGCTGAGTTTTTCGATTTAGAAAGGATGTCTTTTTTCTCAAAAACCCACTCACCATCCGGGTTAAACAGCGTGAATGATGCAGGTGCGCCTTCAGTAATATCCTGATTGGCTACTCCAAATATATTCCTTGCAGCGGTAAGTTTCTCAACCACTACCTCCAGCGGAAGCAATGTATTGAGTACGCCAAAAGCGCTCTCAAGCCCTATAGTACCGTCTTTGGCAAGGTCGAACTCCAGTTTTTTGATCTCCACATCCAGCGGGTTATGGTCAGATGTAACAACGTCTATAGTACCGTCAAGCACGCCTTCAAGCAGCGCCTTGCGGTGTTCTTCAGTACGCAGCGGTGGAGCAACTTTATAACGGCTGTCAAAATCAGACAGTACATCGTCAGTCAGCAGCAGGTTGTGTACTGCCACGCTACACGTAACGTTGAGGCCTTTTTGTTTGGCTTCGCGAATCAGTGCAACCGATTTTGCCGTACTGATTGTGGGGATGTGCAGCTTGCCTCCCGTGTATTCTAACAGGTAGAGGTTTCGGGCTATCTGCAATTCCTCAGCCAGTGCGGGTATGCCCTTAAGGCCGAGGCGGGTACTCACTTCTCCCTCATGCACCACACCTTTTCCTTTTATTTTATCGTCCTGAGAATAAGCTATCACAAGCCCGTCAAAATCCTGCATGTATTGCAGCGCAATCTTAAGCAGGTTAGCATCGGATAACGACTTTTGGTAATCGCCAAAGGCTACCGCCCCGGCATTTTTCATATCAAAAAACTCGGCGATGTCTTTACCCTCGCTGCCTTTGGTAAGCGCTCCTATCGGGTGTATTTGCGTTGCCGTGTGTGCCGACTTACTTTTTAAGAAAGCGATATCCGCCTGTTTTTCCGCTATTGGGTTTCCGGTGGGTTGAACGGCCACATCGGTAAAGCCGCTTTTGGCAGCCGTAGCAAGTCCGTTTGCTATGGTTTCGCGGTCTTCATAACCGGGTTCGCCAAAGTTTACCGAAGCGTCAAACCAGCCCTTAGAAATATGCAGGTTGTCAAGTTCGATTACCTTAAAACCGTCGGCAGCGAGGTTAGCGCCTATTTTTGTAATGATGCCATTTTCTACCGTAATATCAACCGCCTGTTTGTGGAAGGGGCTGGTTGCATCAATAATCGTGGCATTTTTAAAGATCAGGTTCATGTTATTTTACAAATTTTTGTATCAATAATTCGAGTATCAGGAAGATAAGGGTGCCTATTATAAACCATTTCCACAATTCGTTTGCGGTGCGGCCCGATGTAATATCGTTATATACCGTTGCTACCGAATCGGCTTTTGTAAAGCTGCTTAGTACGCTCTGGTTTTCAAGGCTCAGGTTACTTTCGGTACGCGCATGGTTAAAGCTGATATCGCGCAGTTTTTCAGACCCCTTATAAATGCTGTAATTACCGGCTGTTTCGGGGTAATCACCAAAGGATAACTTTACCTTATTGCTCAGTACCTGCTGGGCCGGTATAAAGTCGGTCTCGCCATTCTTCACGCTTACCACTTCATCCTTAGCCAATACGGCATCGAGCAGCAGGCTCTGGTTACTGCCTATGGTTATGGCGCTTATGCCGGTTTTGCCACTGTTTTGCCCCATGTTGTAAAATGTAGGTACTATTAGGGGAGAATTCTGGAAGTTACTGTTTTCCTTATTAACCGGCGCGGCAAATACATACACATTGCCCAGCCTGTTAGTTACCGAAGCCAGGAACGGCGTCTGGTCTTCAAACGTTAGCACCGGAAGCGCATTGCCCGATAGGGTGTAGCCCGCATTTACCTTAGGGTACTGGAAATTAGTAATGCTGCGTTCAAAAACGGTTTGGTACAACGGGTGGTTAAAGGCTATTTTAGTAATCTGCTTTTCAGTTTTGCTGAAGGGCTTGTACACCGGCCCGTTGAAATTCCCCAGCAGGCTGTTCAGGTTTTGTATGTTGCCCTCTGCGGCGGGTATGATAACCACGTTACCGCCTTTGGTATAAAAATCTTTTAGCGTGGTAATAAGCGACTGCGGGATGTCCTGCAATTCATTCAGTATAATGGCATCCTGTTTTTGCAGGATGTTATAATCGAGGGTGTTAAGCGGGGTATTGATAAAGTTGAACTCGTCTGCGGTATAAATGCGCGAAAGGAAGGCGTTTTTTGCGCTTTCGCCAATGGCAATTACGTTCGACTTCTCCGGTTTTGAAATACTCAGGTAATAGGTATTGTCATAGGCCAGGCTGTTGTCGCTAACCTCTACCCTGCCGTTAAAGTCTTTTTTAGGGATGGTAAAGGTGCTGCTCTTCTCGGGCGTGTCAAACTTTACCAGTGTTTTCGCGGTAAGCGTTACGCCGTTGTATAATGCAATGGGCACATCATCCTTAAAATCGCCGTAGGCCTGCATGGCTACTTTTATTTCATAAAAATTATCCATCACCTGGCTTATGTATACGCTGTCTATCGCCACGTTTCGGGTGGTTTCAGCTTCGGGAATAATGGCATAGCCGGTTGTACCTTCAAACCCTGACACATACTTACTGTCAAGCCCTATGGCATCGGTAATCAGCACCACATCCTTGCCCGTTGCCGGGTTCTTGGCCTTAGCCTTGGTAAACAGGAAATCCGGGCGGTAGGGCACATCGGTATATTGCAGGTTTTGCAGGTCTTTTTGTATCGATTTTATATCAGTATCCCACCACGCGCCGTTATTGGTAATAAGCGAGAACTGCTGGTTTTCGGGGGTGTTTTCAAGAAGGTCCTGCACGGCGCGTTTTAGCAGTTCTCCCCTGGTGCCTTTGGCCTGCATAGAGAATGAATTATCGAGCAATATCACCATTTCGTTACCGCTTTTATCGGCATCGGTAGCTTTAAAAAACGGCTGTGCAAAGGCTATAATCAGGAACGCGAGCAGCAATAAGCGCGTAGCAAGCAGCAGCCATTTTTTAATGACCGAGCTTTTGCGGGTTTGCATGCTGAGTTCTTTTAAAAACCGTACATTGGTAAAATATTGCTTCTGGAAACGGCGCAACTGGAATAAATGCACCAGTATGGGGATGATGAGCAGGAATAAAAAGTAAAGAATGTCCGGGTGTTTAAACTGCATTCGCTTGAAAGTTTGTCAAAAATACACATTTTTATTGTAATAGGAACGGAGATTACCGCCCATTAATTTCACAAAACATTTAAATAAATTACATTTGTAAGCGCTAAATTGCATTACTATGAAACTAATCAAAGCCTTAGCATTATTTGCTGTTATGAGTGCCACTGCCCAGGATAATTACAACCTTATTGTAGGTACATACACAAAAGCCTGCGCGAGCAAGGGTATTTATGTATATGATTTTAACATTAATACATTGGAATGCCAGTTAAAATCAAATACCGAAGGTGTAGTGAACCCAAGCTATCTTACCGTGAGCGCCGATAAAAAGTTTATTTACAGTGTAAACGAAGACGGTAAAAACAGCGCTGTAAGCAGTTTCAAATTCAATTCCGTAACCGGCAAACTTGACTTTATAAACAAGACCGACAGCAATGGCGCCGACCCGTGCTACATAATAAACGACGATAAAAATGTGCTGGTAGCCAACTATAGCGGCGGTACCATCAGCGTGTTTAACAAGAAAGCCGACGGCAGCCTGGCCGATGCCGTACAGGTTATAAAACTTACGGGTTCCGGCCCGGATAAAAGCCGACAGGAAGCCCCGCACGCACACATGGTGTACTTTAGCCCGGATAAAAAATATGTGTTTGCAAACGACCTGGGTACCGATAAAATATATATGTACAGCTACAACCCTACAGGCGGCACTAAGACCCTTACACTTAAAGAGTCATTTTCTGTTAAGGCAGGCAGCGGCCCGCGCCATTTAATATTTAACCCTAACGGTACGTTTTTATATGTTTTACAGGAACTTGAAGGTTTAATTACCACATTTGATTATGTTAACGATAAACTTACCCAGGTGCAGGAACTTAACGTTACCCCTAACCTATTGGGCGGCAAACATGGTGCTGCCGACATCCACATAAGTAACGACGGCAAGTACCTTTATGCCACTAACCGCGGCGATGCCAATACCATTTCGGCGTTCCGTGTGCATGCTAACGGGTTGCTCCAAATGGTGCAGCAGATAAGCACACAGGGCAGCGGCCCCCGCAATTTTACCATTACGCCTAATGATGCTTATTTGCTGGTTGCTAACAAAAACACTAATAACATTGCCATTTTTAAAAGGGATAAAAGCACCGGGTTGCTAACAGATACGGGTAAAAAAATAGAATTGTGCCAGCCGGTATGCCTTGTTTTTTCAGGGAAATAATTTTATGCTAAAAGTTATACCCTAAAATCCAGCATGCCGTTTACGGGGTATTTGTCAAGGTATTTTTCCAGGAGCTTACCTTGCTTAAAACTAAGCCGCCACAGTACTTTATTGGTAAGCACATGGTACCATAATTCTACATAAAAATTATCAAGGGCATAGAGCAGCTTTTTTACATGGCCGTCCATACAGCCGTCTATAAGCACGCCGTCGTTCCACAAGATACGGTCCTGTTCTTCTTCATTTAGCTTCTTATACTCATACAGTTTCATAGGACTAAGTTACAAATAATATTATTATTTTAAATCTAACGGCTACTAAAGTACAAACGGAAGTTTAACTCTTTATTATGAAGCAGTTGGCAAATTTTAATATTTAAAAGCCTGAAATTGCACCCATAATCTGTAAATGAAACGATTATGAGAATGCTACTGTTATTCCCCAATATTTTTATCATGTCTGTAGCCGGCTATAACCTTTTTAGTGAACTGGGTTCGGCTAATACCTATTATATGCCTATAGCACTGCATGCTACTGTGGTAATAATCAGCGTACTGTTTATAAGCCTTATTATACGCTCTGCGTTTAAGGTGCGCTACGTAGAAGAAAACAACTAATATACCTAAGCAAAAGGCGTATACTTATTTATGGTTGCTATGTAAAAGAAAAAGCGCCCCCCATACAGGAGGGCGCTTTAAAACCAAACTAACCAATCATCATTATGAAATCTCAATCGCTCTTTTTGCCTTAGGCAGTGCTTCTTCTTTTTTTGGCAGTGCAAGTTTTAATACACCATCCGTGTATGCAGCACTAATTCCTTCTTCTTCAACAGTTTCCGGTAGTGTAAATGTCCTTTTAAAGGCATTTAGCACAAACTCCCTGCGGGTAAATTTTCCTTCTTCCTGGGTTGCGCTTTCTGTTTTAACTTCAGTAGAAATGGTAAGCAGGCCGTTGTTAACCTCAATAGCAAAATCTTCTTTTTTAAGGCCTGGGGCAATCAGTTCTACGCTGAAGCCGCGCTCTGTTTCAAATACGTTTACCGGGGGTATAGCCCTGTGGTTCAGCTGGCTGCCGCCATTCCAGTCTTTAAAAAATTCGTCCATTACTGCCGGAAATCCATTGCTGTGGTGTCTTTTAACTAAGTTCATAATAATATATTTTTTTAGGATTATTAATTATTTGCGAAGTGAAAGACAAGTTTTATACCAAATCAAAATGTAATGACAAAATGTCTTTTTTAATGACTTTTTGTCATTAAACATATTAATAGGCCGCATAAAAGCGACAAAATTTCCGATTTTAGCATGTCTCCAGCCATTTTTTCTGTACAATAACAAACTCTTTAACTATATTTACGCTGTTAACCAACAGTTTATATATGGAGGCCATTAAAAAAAGGATACTGAGCATCGACATTTTGAGGGGGATTATTATGGCCCTGATGGCGCTCGACCATACCCGCGATTATTTCCATATTGATGCTGTAACACAGAGCCCTACCGACCTCGAAACCACTTACCCTATCCTGTTTTTTACCCGTTGGATTACCCACTTTTGCGCGCCTTCATTTGTGTTCCTGTCGGGCATTTCAATCTATTTGCAAAGCTTACGGAAAACTAAGAAAGAGCTCGCCATCTTCCTGTTTACCCGTGGTTTATGGTTGATTTTCATGGAACTTACCCTTGTAATTTTCGGGTGGAGTTTCGACCCTTTTTTCAGCTTTATTTTCCTGCAGGTTATCTGGGCCATAGGGTGCAGCATGATACTGCTTTCGGGCATTATATTTTTCCCGTATTGGGTGGCAGTAGCGCTGGGAATCATTATAACGCTGACACACAACTTAGTAGACTACTTTATATTCCCCGACCCTGCGGTTCACGCCGCGGCTGATTTCCTGATAATGACTGATTTTCAGGTGTATAGTATCGGCCCGGTGCAGGTGCTTTCGGCTTATGCCATACTTCCGTGGACAGGCATCATGCTACTGGGTTACGCCATCGGCAAATGGTTTAATACACAGTATTTTACGCCGCAACTACGGCAGCGCAGGTTGGTTTATGCCGGGCTGCTGCTCATTACATTTTTCATACTGCTACGGCTGGGCAACAGTTATGGAGACCCCACGCAATGGTCTGAACAAAAAGATATTACCTACACATTGCTATCATTTTTAAACGTAACAAAATACCCGCCATCCCTTATGTATGCCTGTATGACCCTCGGCCCTGCCCTGCTGGCGCTTGCCGCGCTGGAAAATGTGCAGGTAAAAGGCTTCGCCAGTATTATGAATACCTTTGGCCGTGTACCGTTTTTCTATTACCTGATACACATCTATATTATTCATTTACTGTGCGTTGCACTATATTTCATACAAGGTTTTACGTTCGCCCAGCTCTTCACGGTGCCTATGGAATTCGCTTTCCGCCCCCGCGAAAATTTCGGGTTTAACCTGGCATATACGTACCTGGTTTGGCTGCTTGTTTTAGTGCTGTGTTATTTCCCGTCACGATGGTACGACCGCTATAAAAGTTCGCATAAAAAATGGTGGCTCAGTTACCTCTAAAACTTTAACATTTTACGTCAAAAACTCATTTATATTACACAATCGGCACATTTTCTTTCCACCTTTGGGCAAGATTTAGTGTAAAATCGAAAACATCAAACCATTGGATTTAAGCGATGTAAAAAAAATGTTACACAATCGGTATATCTTTTTTTAGTGAATGATTGCCTTCAGTACTTTGCTTGGATTTTTTTGCTATTGATTTCGAATAAAAAATGCATTTATTTTTTAAGCTACTTATTTTACAAATTAGCACTATTATTTTACTGAAGAAGAGCCTTCAGTACTTTATAAAATGATAGATTGTACTTTTGCAAAGTATTTACACAATTTACTTCACGCGCCGTCCATTGCGAGGAACGAAGCAATCTAACTTATTTGAATAGTGTTTGGTTAAGATTGCAGTGCTCCGTGCCTCCGCTCGCAATAACAGCGCGAGTAAACCAAGATAGTACAACAGCTACGTAATTCCTACTCCTCCAGCGGCGGCAGCTCCTCATTCGCGGGAATGGCGTTTTGGGTGGCCGGTTCGTCTTCTCCCAGCACCATGCCCCACGGCTTAAGTCCTTCTACCCTGTCGAATATTACTTTGGCTATGGCTATAACCGGTATAGCCAGGAACATGCCGGTAACACCCCACAGCATTTCGCCCACAACCAGCCCCAAAACAGCGGTAAGCGTGTTCAGCTTTACTTTGCTGCCTACAATTTTCGGCATAATATAGTTGCCGTCAATCAGGTGGATTACCACTATGGCAATCACCACAAACAGCACATGGGTAGTATCGCCGGTAGCAAAAGTAACCGTTGCCGAAAGCAGCAGCGACGTAAATATGCCCACGTAGGGTATAACGTTAAGTATGCCGGTAAGCAGCCCCAGCAAAAATGCATATTTAATGCCCAGCACCATAAACGTTACCCAGGTAAGCGTAGCCACAATAACCATTTGCAGCAGCAGCCCCACAATATACTTGCGGATGATGTACTGTATGCGCGCCACGGCCTCATGCACCACGGGTGTATGGTTTTCGCTGAATAGCGCCACCACAAAACGCATAAGCAGGCTGCGGTGCAGCAGCAGGAAAAATGTATATAAGAAGATAAATACCATAAACAAAAGCGACGATGATAACGAAATTAAGGTTGTGCCTATAAGCTCGGTACCGTGGCCCAGGGCGGTTTCGGCGGTCTGGTTGATGTATTCGGCCTGCTGGCGGTTGTTGATATTAAACGAGTGGGAAATCCAGTCCTGCAGGCTGTCGAACGAAAGCATGAGCTGCGTTTGGAACGCCGGCCACTCCTGCGCGAATTCGCTCAACTGGCTGCCCAATAGTACCATAAGCCCGCTGATTCCTCCGATAAGCACCAGCAATACCACAAAGGCCGCCATAGCCCGGGGAAACCGCAGTTTCCGTTCTAAAAATGCAGCAAACGGTATAAGCAGCAGCGCAAACAGCAAGGCAATGATAAGCGGCGCCAGTATGCTTTTGCCTAATACGGCAATAAAGCCAATGGCCAGTATGCTAATGCTTATGTGTGCCAGCCTTGTATAAAACGGGGTAGGGTTCATAGTAGGGATTTTCCGTAAAATTATACATTTTAGCTATTGAATTGCGGTTTTTACCACAAGGTTCACAATTATTTTAGGCGTTAATACTAAGTTGCGCGTTTTTATCGACATGAAAGAATAATCTTAATAAATATTTAACATTTGATTTTGCATTTTAGAAAAAAATGTATATTTGGATGCACTAAAATTCCATCAACCAATGGTTATAATATTCAACTGGTATGCCATATTACAGGGCATTATCCTGGGCGCGCTTTATGCCATCCTTTACTATTTAAACATCGACGGGCTGTTTGCGTACCTTGAGGTTACCGAAGGCACAGGACGTGCACTGCTGTGCTATCCCGCGTTTTTTATTGTGAGCGCCATGGATATAAACGGTATAAAAGGCCGCCTGTTTTTTATACCCACCTGGATTATTTTGCTGTTTATCCCGCTGGTTGCCATAAGCGCTTACCACGGCGCCGGGCTGTACTGGTGCAGCCGCATACTCTCGCCGCTGCTGTTCCTGTATTTTATAATAAGGCAAAACAGGCGCTTTAATGCCAACTTTAAAAAAGCGAAAGTCGCCCTGCACGAAATGCAGCACCTGCCCACAGAAACCGCCGAAGAACGCCGGAAGTTCTGGGCACTGGCATCACACGCTTACATTAAGCCATCGTGGTTTTACCTGTATGGCAACCCCGTGTTTAGTACCATTTTTCAAAATTCGCCTACGCTCGATGAGTTTGCGGCACACTATCGCAGGCTTATCCCCATCATACAGCCACAGGTGCGTGACCAGGACCAGCTGTATAAACTCCGGGGTTTTGAACTGCAGTTAAGCCATGAAAAGTATAAACACAATGCCGGTTACCTTGAAAATATTGCCGAGATTATTGATGCGAAAAACAAAGCTTTGCAATAATTTAGGGATTTTACATGAGAATCGTTATCCTTCAGGACACGCGTAGGCACGTGACCTTAGATAGTAGATATAGCCCACACAAAGGATCAGTAATGTAAATATAGCAAACGCCATAATGGTAAGCGCTATGTGCCTGCCGATAGGTTCTCCTGCCCTTTTATGCAAAACATACTTCATTATTCCCAATACAAGGGTGGCTAACGATACGGCAATAATATAGTCTATACGCGGCTTACCTTTGCCATTCCACACAAAGGGCAAAAGGGCCAGGATGCAAAGCAACAAAACATTCACAATGGCCTTAGGACTAACTTTTTGCATAGCACGATAATTATGCTGCAATGCTACAAAAATTAATTAAATTATTCGTGAGATTGGTGTAATTCGTGCCGGCTTTCCGCAATTCGTAATTGATAATTCGTAATTGATAATTAAAAGGTTATTTTTGCAAAAAACTTAGTAAGCGTGAATTACCTGTCTGTAGAAAATATATCCAAATCATTTGGCGAGCGTACCCTTTTTGAAAACCTGTCTTTTGGCATCAACAAAGACCAGAAGATAGCTTTTGTGGCCAAGAACGGCAGCGGCAAAACCAGCATCCTTAAAATTATAAACGGTGAAGACCAGCCCGATACCGGCCAGGTGGTGATCCGTAAGGAGATAAAAATGCAGTTTTTGAGCCAGGAGCCCAAGCTGGACCCGGAGCTTACCATCGAGGAGAGTATTTTTGCATCGGACAGTGAAATACTGCACGTGATTGAGGCCTACGAAAAAGCGCTGGAAAATCCCGACGATTCAGAAGCCTACCAAAAGGCTTTTGAAGGCATGGAAGCACATAACGCCTGGGATTTTGAAAGCCAGTATAAGATGATTCTCAGCAAGCTGAAGATGGACGACCTGAAGCTAAAGGTTAAAAGCCTGAGCGGGGGGCAAAAAAAACGCCTTTCACTCGCCATCATCCTTATTAATAAGCCGGACTTACTAATTCTCGATGAGCCTACCAACCACCTTGACCTCGAAATGATTGAGTGGCTGGAGAATTATTTTGCCAAAGAAAATATTACGTTATTTATGGTTACGCACGACCGTTTCTTTTTAGAGCGGGTGTGTAACGAAATTATAGAACTTGAAAATGGTAAGCTGTACCAGTACAAAGGCAACTACAGCTATTACCTGCAAAAGAAGGAAGAACGCATAGCTGCCGAAAACGCGAGTATAGACAAAGCGCAAAACCTGTTTGTTAAAGAGCTTTCATGGATGCGCCGCCAGCCTAAGGCGCGTACCACCAAGAGTAAAAGCCGCCAGGACGACTTTTACGTAATTAAGGAAAAAGCCCAGAGCCGCCGCAAAGAACACGTGGTAGAGCTGGAAATTAATATGGAGCGTATGGGCAGCAAAATTATAGAGCTGCACAATATAAGCAAGAGGTTTGGCGACAAAAAAATACTCGATAACTTTAGCTTTAACTTTAAGCGTGGCGAGCGTATAGGCATCATCGGCAAAAACGGTACGGGCAAGTCTACTTTCCTTAACATGATAACCCAAAACCTGCCGGTAGACAGCGGTAAGGTGGTGCACGGCGATACTATCAAGATAGGCTATTATACCCAGAGCGGCATCAACCCAAAGGAAGGCCAGAAGGTTATCGACGTTATTAAGGAATATGGCGAATACATTCCCCTATCGAAAGGGCGCACCATAAGTGCCGCGCAGCTGCTGGAGCGCTTTTTATTTGACCGTAAAAAGCAGTACGATTTTGTAGACCGCCTTAGCGGTGGCGAGCTTAAGCGACTTTACCTGTGTACGGTGCTGATACAAAACCCTAACTTCCTGATTCTCGATGAACCTACAAACGACCTTGATATCGTAACACTTAACGTGCTTGAGGCATTCCTGCTCGACTACCCGGGCTGTTTGCTGGTGGTAAGCCACGACCGTTACTTTATGGATAAGATTGTAGACCATCTGTTTGTGTTCCGCGGGCAGGGTGTGGTGGAAGATTTTCCCGGCAATTACAGCGATTTCCGCAGTTATGAAGACAGCGCGGAACCTGCAAAAACTGACCTGAAGCCTGTGGGCGACAACAAGAACTGGAAACAGGCTAATGTAAAGCCCGGCCTGACCTTTAATGAGCAGAAGGAATTTGACAAGGTAGAAAAAGACATAAAAGACCTGGAACGCCAGAAGGAAGCTATAGAAAAAGAGTTTGCAGACGGCACTATAGCCGATAAAGACATTGCTAAAAAAGCCGAAGACCTGCAAAAGGTACTCGACACAATTGAGGAACGCACAGAGCGCTGGTTTGAGCTGAGCGCGAAGATGGAGTAAGCCCCAAAAGGGGAAATGAACGGAAATATGACGTTTAACTTATAACGACCGAGTGAAGCTCTCTCTCCTCTCCTTCGGAGAGGGGCCGGGGGGTAAGTCCATTATGAAACCATTAAGCTACATATCATTTCTATTTAAGTCCAGCAACGCCCACGGCATCCACTCCCCTTTTGTATATGCTTTTACCGAAGGGCTTTACCAGCGGCAGCACATTTTAGCCAATGACAGGGCTATCCCTGAAGGTAAGCCGGGTAAAAAAGCGCTACAGGTACTGTTCAGGGTTATAAATTACTTTAAGTCATACAAGCTTATCGCGGTAGGAAGCGGCGACATTGCCATAACAGAGATTATACGCGCCACCGGCGAAAAAATAGATGCCCAGATATGGTTCTATTCTACCTTAGTGCCTGTGCCGGGCGGAATCGACATG
Organism: Flavobacterium sp. RHBU_24; assembly: GCF_046613695.1. Classification (NCBI taxonomy): domain Bacteria; kingdom Pseudomonadati; phylum Bacteroidota; class Flavobacteriia; order Flavobacteriales; family Flavobacteriaceae; genus Flavobacterium; species Flavobacterium sp. RHBU_24. The sequence continues at coordinate 108,793 of NZ_JBKJHD010000004.1, forward strand.
GGCATACTGTGCGGCGAAGACAAAGCTACATTGCTGGCTGTATTTAACGAGCTGCTGCCGCAGGTAAACAACAATAGTGTGATTGTACTGCCTGATCCGCATGCCACACCCGCCCTCGAATCTTCGTGGGAAGCATTAAAAAAAGACCCTAATGTTACGGTCAGTATAGACACGTACCATTTAGGCCTTTTGTTTTTCCGTCACGGGCAGGCAAAACAGCATTTTACCATCCGTACTACAAATTCGTTTTTACTAAATGCCGTATTGGGCATTAAAAATTTGTGGGGGCTGTTTTAGGGGGTACTAATTATTCCGCAGCGCCTTTGCCAGCTCGGCCTTTGTCATTTTACTGCGGCCATCTATACCCACTTTCTTAGCCTCTTCATACAGGCTCTGCTTTGTGCGGCCTTCATACGCGCCGGCTTTACCACCGCGTTTTTCTGCTCCTTTACTGTTGGCTATCCTTGCAGACTTCTGTTTGCTGTAGCCTTTGTCCCTTAGGGCCTCATACTGGTCTTTATCCTTAACCTGCGGGCCCGGTGATGTACTTCCCGGCATAACAATTATATTTAAAGTTTCTGTACTATAAATTTACTCCACATCAAAAATATATACCGTTAACAACCAACTAAATAAACCCTAATAAATAGCAAAAAGGCGCACTATAACAGCGCGCCTCAAGCAAATTTATAATTACCTTCTAATAATTCTTAGTTAGCAGCATCTTTAGCATTGTCGTTCTCTTCGCCTTTAGCTGTCATACGCTCCCATTTAAATTTAGGGCCGAATTTTAGCTTAAGGTTAGCAATCTTGCCGTTGTCTGAAGATGAAAGGCCTTCTTTTTCAACTGTGTTTTTACGGTTGTCAAGTGCCTCATACCATGCTTTTATCTTGTCAAGATCCTGCCTTGAGTACGAATCTTTGTTGGCATCAAACGTTTCATAAAATTTTTGGTACACGCTAAGGATGTTATCCTTATTTACCCATGCAAACGTCATATCGTTGCCTACTACAGTACCTGCGCCAAAAAGCGTATCGGCTAATCCTGACGGTGCAGCTGTGTTGGCTGCAGCTTCTGCAGCTTGTTTTTCCTGAACCTTAGTTATAGTAGTGGTTTTTACAACTTCATATTTGTCTTTACTCTCTGTAACTTTCGTTGCCGTTTCGGCATCGTTTTCAAGTACGGCAAGTGCAGAGTCTGCCTTGGCCAGCCTTAGTTCATATTCTGCCTGTATGGCTTCCCAGTTAGCTTCCCTTTCTGCTTCGTCAAGCCCGTTTACCGAGTCAACAAATACTACATAATGGTCTACATTTTTTTGGGCGGTTTCTTTAGCCTCGTTTTTGCACGATGTAAATACAAGGGCCGCAGCCGCAAGTCCTAAAACCAAATTTACTTTTTTCATGTTGTTCTGTATTTTTTGTGTTACTTTTTGTTAAGCCAAAATTATACTTACATTTTGGATATTTCAAATCACACCCCCATTTATTAAGAATACTTTAGTAATCTTGTGAGTATTTTAAGAATTTTAATATTTTTTTAAGTATCAAATTTATTTTGCAGGAAAATACTTTCTCAACATTCTGCATAAAAATTGTAAACACTAAAGCCTTAAGATAAAGGCAGATACTACTTCCACCTGTTAATTTATAACATTTGGCACGCCAATTGTATTAATAATAATAAATATTGGTATTTTTGGTGCCAATATTGTAATGATACCATAATAATTAGTAAAATAAAACACAATGAAAACACTTTACTCACTAGTAGTTGCGCTGCTTTTTACCCTTAGTGCAAATGCCCAGATGCAAACCGGCAACCTTACCGTGTTTAGCGAAGACGGAGCACCTTTTTACCTTATACTTAATGGTGAACGCTATAATACAACAGCGCAAACCAATGTGCGTGTAGAAATGCTGCCTAATCCGTATTATAAATGCAAAGTGGTTTTTGCCAATGCAAAAATTGCGCCCCTTGAAAAAACCGTAATGATAGAAGATGCAGACGGTATGATGCTGGATGTTAACTATCGTATTAAAAAAGATAAAAAAGGCAAACGCAGCCTCAGGTTTTATTCGGGCATACCGGCTGTGCAAAACATGGCGCCACCGGCACACTGCGCGGTATACCACTATGGCGAGCCTAACGATATGTATATAGGGCCGGACGGCACCGTATACCACGAAACCGTAGTGCAAACCACCACCACAAACGGCCAGGGATATGGAATGAATGTAAACATGCCAGGCTTTGGGATGAATGTAAACATACCTGCCGATGAGGTAGTTACTACCACTACTACAACCACCACAACGACAGGCGGCGGTTACCAAAACAACAATGGTTACCAAAATAACGGAGGGTATAATAACAGCGGGTACAACAATGGAGGTTACAATAATAACGGCGGCTATGGCAACAACCAGGGCAATTATAACAACCAGAATAATAACGGTTATAATAATGGGGGCTGCCGCAATGCTATGAACAGTACCGACTTTGGCGATGCGCTTGAAACCGTAAGGACAGCTAAATTTGACGATACTAAACTGAGCTCTGCCAAAGAGATTATCGCTACAAACTGTATGAGCACTAACCAGATACTATCGTTAGTTAAGCTGCTTACGTATGAAGACAACAAGCTGGAACTGGCTAAATATGCATACGGCTATTGTGTGGAGCGCAACAACTATTTTAAAGTGGTTAACGCCTTTACCTTTGAAAGCAGCAAAGAAGAACTGAATGATTATATCAAAAGCCAGCGATAAATTATTATTTTGAATTATAATTTTAAATGAAGCCACCTGTAAGGGTGGTTTTATTTTTTATTGAAATTTTGTGTTTCTATACAGGCATTGTAAAGAACATATCCCGTATGAATTTATTACCCGTTTAAATTTTTACAGAAAATATGTAACGCTGCATGCCGATAGGCTACTAATGGTTAAAACAGTGCTGTATTGCCTATAATCCGGTTATAGAAGAGTGGGACAACCGAAAAATCCAACATCTGACAATCCAAAAAAATCACTACTTTTAAGGCGCAATTAATCAACAACAATGGCAGACCCAATAATAGACATAAAAGGCATAACCCGCAATTTTCCGCTGGGCAATGAGATAGTGCATGTGCTTAAAGGCATAAACCTTAGCATAAATAAGGGCGAATATGTAGCCCTGATGGGGCCGTCGGGCTCCGGTAAAAGTACGCTCATGAACTTACTGGGCTGCCTTGATACCCCCACAGGCGGCTATTATGTACTAAATGGCAAAGACGTAAGCCGCATGACCGATGATGAGCTTGCCGAGATACGCAATAAAGAAATAGGCTTTGTTTTTCAAACCTTTAACCTGCTGCCCCGCACCACCGCGCTGGATAATGTGGCGCTGCCCATGGTATATGCCGGCTACAAAAAACCCGAGCGCAACGCCCGCGCCACCGAGGTGCTTACCCAGGTAGGCCTGGCCGACCGTATGGACCACCGCCCTAACCAGCTTTCGGGTGGGCAAAGGCAGCGTGTAGCCGTGGCACGCGCGCTGGTTAACCACCCGTCTATAATACTGGCCGATGAGCCCACGGGTAACCTTGACAGTAAAACATCGGTAGAGATAATGAGGCTGTTTGGCGACATACACGCCCAGGGCAATACCGTAATACTGGTAACCCACGAGGAAGACATAGCTGCCCATGCCCACCGGGTTATCCGCCTGAGGGACGGGGTTATAGAGAGTGATAATGTGAATTTGAATCCTATTAAATAAGCTGCTTAGCTACTAAGCTACTAAGCCGCTAACCGCTAAGAAGCTAAGAAGCTAAGAGGCTGAGAAGCTTCTTAAAATGAAAGTCTACACAAAAACCGGCGATAAAGGTACCACGGCCCTCTTTGGGGGTACGCGCGTGCCCAAGCACCACATACGCATAGAGAGTTACGGCACTATAGATGAGCTTAATTCGCACATCGGCTTGATACGCGACCAGGATATGAACCCCGCTTATAAGCAAACCCTCGAAAAAATACAGGACAGGCTCTTTACCGTAGGTGCCATACTGGCAACCGCGCCCGATAAGGCCATTTTAAAGAACGGTAAGGAACGCCTCAACATCCCTAAAATATCAGAAGCGGATATCCAATTCCTTGAAAACGAAATAGACACGATGGAAAGTGAGCTTGAACCCATGACGCATTTTGTGCTTCCCGGGGGGCATACTACCGTGTCATACTGTCATATAGCGCGCTGCGTTTGCCGCCGCGCAGAGCGTTTAGCGGTGCATTTAATGGAGCTTGAACCCTTTGAAGACAATGTTTTGGCATACATCAACCGCCTGAGCGACTATCTTTTTGTATTGGCACGGAAGTTGTCTAAAGATTTACACGCCAATGAGGTAAAGTGGATACCGGAGAAGCTTTAGCTTCTCTTTAAGTAGCCGGTGTTTAGTGTATAGTTAGCAGGCAGTATTTGCCGAAAGAGTAAGCAACTGAACACTGTAAACTGACCACTGAACACTGATTTCGGCGGACGTTCTTAAATATTTAAATAAAAAGTGAAATTTTTCTTGACTTTTTCAGTAATAAATTTATTTTTGCATAAACTTTAATCGTTTAAAAGATGTATTGGACATTAGAATTAGCATCTTATTTAAGTGATGCACCGTGGCCGGCTACAAAAGATGAGCTTATAGATTATGCCATTAGGACAGGAGCGCCGCTGGAGGTTGTCGAAAACCTGCAATCCATCGAAGATGAAGGAGAAATCTATGAATCGATGGAGGAAATCTGGCCTGATTATCCTACGGACGAAGATTATCTTTGGAACGAGGATGAATATTAAGCGCATAAAATAAATTAAAATGGAAAAGTCTTCTTTCAGGAGGCTTTTTTTTTGGTTAAATTTGCCCCTTACTTTTAGTAAACACAAGTAATTATATAAAATAATGAGTTTAATAAACAGCATACTTAAAGCCTTTGTGGGCGATAAGTCGCAAAAAGACATTAAAGCGCTGCAGCCGCTGGTACTTAAGATTAAGTCGTATGAAGGCGCGCTTGCACAGCTTTCGCACGACGAGCTCAGGGCTAAGACCGTATATTTTAAAGATAAAATACGCGAAGCCCGTGCCGATAAAGATGCAAAAATAGCTTCTTACCTTGAAGAGGTAGAGAAAACTGCCGATATTGATGCCCGTGAAGAAATTTACGCATCTATAGACGCCCTTGAAAAAGAGGCTTATGAGGTATCTGAAAAAACATTGCTGGAACTGCTTCCCGAAGCCTTTGCCGTGGTTAAAGAAACCGCTAAACGCTTTAAAGAAAACAGCACTATTACCGTAACCGCCACCCCTAAAGACAGGGAACTGAGCGCTACCAAGCCATACATTACCATAGATGGCGATAAATCGCACTGGGCAAACCAGTGGAACGCGGCAGGTAAAGAAATTACGTGGGACATGATTCACTACGATGTGCAGCTTATAGGCGGTATCGTACTGCACCAGGGCAAAATTGCCGAAATGCAAACAGGTGAAGGTAAAACCCTTGTGGCTACCCTGCCTATGTACCTTAACGCCCTTACCGGCAACGGTGTGCACCTGGTAACCGTGAACGACTACCTTGCCCGACGCGACAGCACCTGGAAAGCGCCTTTGTTTGAATTCCACGGCCTTACGGTAGATTGTATAGATAACCACCAGCCAAACAGCGAGGCGCGCCGCAAGGCCTACGCCGCCGATATTACTTACGGTACCAATAACGAATTTGGCTTTGACTACCTGAGGGACAACATGGCCCACTCCCCTACCGACCTTGTACAGCGCAAGCATAACTTTGCCATTGTAGATGAGGTAGACTCAGTACTGGTAGACGACGCGCGTACGCCGCTTATCATCTCCGGCCCGGTGCCACAGGGCGACCGCCACGAGTTTAACGAGCTTAAGCCAAAGGTAGACAACCTTGTAAACCTGCAACGCACGTTACTAAACGGAGTATTGGCCGAAGCCAAAAAACTGATAAAAGAAGGCAAGACCAAAGAAGGCGGCTTCCTGCTGCTTAGGGTATACCGCGGCCTTCCTAAAAATAAGGCGCTTATTAAATTCCTGAGTGAGGAAGGCGTAAAACAGCTGCTGCAGAAAACCGAAAACCAGTACATGGCGGATAACAACCGCGAAATGCACAAGGTTGATGAGGCACTGTACTTTGTCATCGAAGAAAAAAACAACCAGGTAGAACTTACCGATAACGGTATCAAATTCCTGAGCCAGGATACTACTGACGGCGACTTCTTCGTGCTTCCGGATATCGGGACGGAAATTGCCAATATAGAAAAACTAAAGCTTCCTAAAGAGGAAGAAACTACCAAGAAAGAAGAATTATTTGCTGATTTTTCTATCAAGAGCGAGCGCATCCATACCCTTACGCAGCTGTTAAAGGCCTACACGCTTTTTGAAAAAGACGTGGAGTATGTAATCATGGATAACAAAATTATGATTGTAGACGAGCAAACCGGCCGTATTATGGACGGGCGCCGCTATTCAGACGGGCTCCACCAGGCTATCGAGGCTAAGGAGAACGTTAAGATTGAGGCCGCTACACAAACCTTTGCTACCATTACCCTGCAAAATTACTTCAGGATGTACAGCAAGCTGGGCGGCATGACGGGTACTGCGGTAACCGAAGCCGGCGAGTTCTGGGAAATTTATAAGCTCGATGTGGTAGAGATACCTACTAACAGGCCTATTTCGCGCAAAGACCAGGAAGACCTTATCTACAAAACCACACGCGAAAAATTCAACGCCGTAATAGAAGATACCGTAAAACTTGCAAATGCAGGGAGGCCGGTACTTATAGGTACAACATCGGTAGAAATATCAGAACTGCTGAGCCGTATGCTTAAGATGCGTGGCATTAACCATAATGTACTGAATGCAAAGCTCCATAAAAAAGAGGCCGACATTGTAGCCGAAGCCGGTAAGCCGGGCATTGTTACCATAGCCACCAACATGGCCGGGCGTGGTACCGATATTAAGCTTACACCCGAGGTAAAAGCCGCCGGTGGCCTTGCTATTGTAGGTACAGAGCGCCACGACTCACGCCGTGTAGACCGCCAGCTGCGGGGCCGTGCAGGCCGCCAGGGCGACCCGGGAAGCTCGCAGTTTTATGTGTCGCTGGAAGATAACCTGATGCGCCTTTTTGGTTCAGACAGGGTAGCTAAAGTTATGGACCGTATGGGCCTTAAGGAAGGCGAGGTAATACAGCACTCGATGATGACAAAATCGATAGAGCGTGCGCAGAAAAAAGTAGAGGAAAACAACTTTGGCCAGCGCAAGCGCCTGCTTGAGTATGACGACGTGATGAACAAGCAGCGTGAAAACGTATACAAAAAACGCAGGCACGCCCTCTTTGGCGACAGGCTGAAAGTAGATATTGCCGACATGATGTATGATATGGCCGAGAGCCTTGTAGCAAGCAACAAGCTTACTAACGACTATAAGAACTTTGATTTCGACCTTATCCGCATCTTCTCTATAAGCGCGCCGGTAACAGAGGCGGAGTTTAAAAAACTTGGCGAAAATGAACTTACGGGCAAAATATACAAAGCGGTTTATGAAGCTTATATCGACAAGAACAAGCGCAACAGCGCGGAGGCATTCCTGGTTATAAAAAACGTTTATGAAAACAACAACGGCCAGTATGAGCGTATTGTGGTGCCGTTTACCGACGGTGTAAAAACACTTAACGTGGTTACTAACCTTGAAAAAGCCTACCAGACCGAGGGCGCTACCCTTATAGATGATTTTGAAAAAAACATCACCCTGGCCATAGTAGACGAAGCCTGGAAAAAGCACCTCCGCAAAATGGATGAGCTTAAGCAATCCGTGCAGCTTGCGGTACACGAGCAAAAAGACCCCCTGCTTATTTATAAGGAAGAGGCCTACAAGCTGTTCCGCAAAACGCTGAACGAGATTAATAAGGACGTGCTTTCGTTCCTGTTTAAAGCCGACCTGCCTTCGCAAAACGCGAATACAATACAGGAGGCAAGGCAGCAACAGCGCGCGCCGCAGGAAAAATATACCGAAATTAAGGAAGAGGTACTAAATACGGATGAAATGGCTGCCGCAGCCCGCGAGGTATCGCAGCAAAGCCAGCAGCGCCAGCCGGTAACCGAAACCATTACACGCGATGCTCCTAAAATTAACCGTAACGACAATGTTACCGTTAAGCACGTTATGAGCGGCAAAACCGAAACCATGAAGTATAAAAAGGCCGAAAGCCTGTTGAATACCGGCGAATGGATACTTACCGCAAGTGAGCCAGCCTCTGAATAGTTTGCAGTTTGCAGTGGTCAGTCAGACAATTAGTAGTTAACTGCTTAATATAGCAAAAGCCCGGGCAGTGATGTTCCGGGCTTTTTTGTTATAAACACGAGCAAATATTTTCGCTGTTGTTAGCACTATGCACGTTAAGGGGCGGTCAGTGTTTACCTTTTGTTAATCTTAAAAAAAGATACATCCTGCCGATAATTTAATTATATTTGATATATGCAAGTTGAAAGAACCAATAACGAAATCCTCATCCGGCTGTCTGCTGATACAGATATTAGCGGGCTGCAGCGCATTTTAGATTATTTAAAATTCAGGGAAATAACAGCTAAAAGCCAGGCTACACAAGACAGTATAAATGAGTTAGCTAATGAATCTAAATCAGATTGGTGGCTAAAGAATAAAAGCCGGTTTCTCATAACTAATCCTTAAAAAACATAATGGAAATTACGGGGCTAATCGTCGGTATTATAGGCGTTATTGTTGCTATCGCTACGTATAACAGACAATTCAATCAACCTCCGCCAGTATTTGAAGAACCTGAACCTATAGCTGAAAAAAATAATTTGAAAGTTCACTTCCAAATGACAAAAAAGTTGTCTTTAGAAGTACAAAACTTGATTCAGAAACATATTGATAAAGGTAATGCAAACAGAATGATGTTTGAAGGAATTACATTTCAGCAATATTTAAACATGCAAAAAGCAGAATTTGATAAATGCTTTTCTGATGAGTTATACAATAATATTGATTTACTCCCGTATAGTAAACAAAATATTGAGAGTATGCTAAACTCAATTAACGGGCAATTTGGAGCTTTACAACAAATGAAATATCAAATGGAACTATTGTAGCTTAACATCAGCGTATACATAATGGGAAGAATTACAAATCCACGCTATATCTACTACTTTCCAATAAAAAATTCAAAATAGAAAATCAAAAAACCCCGCCTGTATAATACAAACGGGGTTACCCTAAAATAAAAGAATTACAACTTATTCGTTAAAATAAAAGCCGGATGGTATTACACCTACGGTAAAGGTATTTTCTAAAGTGCCGGTAAGCGAGTAAATATATACCTTTCCGGCAGCGGTATAATTTCCGGCATCGCCTACATAAATGTGGCCCTCATTAACCTCCATGGCATATACGCCATACACACCCTGGGGGGTAGTGCTAAATATAGCATGCGGCGCAGCAGGCAAATCTGCACCCGGCGAAAAACTAAAAATTTCAGAGTCTACCGTGCAATATATCTTGTCGCCCTCAATGTTAAGGTTTTGCGGGTGTACCATACCGTCAAAAGCAACAGTACCCATTATTGTATTTGTATTCAGGTTAATAACGCTAAGGCTACCCGCTGTTTCGTTCAGCAACGGGTCTACCTGGTTTACATAACTCGGTAAGCCCTCATTAAGCACATATAGTTTATTGCCCTCAACCTCAAGCGAACCCGGTACATCGCCCACCGTAATGGTAGTGGTAACTGTATTTTGCTCGCCGTTAATAACCGTTATTTTATTGCCATAACCGTAACCGCCTTTGTGGGCTACATACAGTTTGCCGTTTTCGGCTATAATAGCTTCAGGGCCTTCCGCTACGGGTATGGTAGTGGTTACCGCGTTTGTAGCCAGGTTTATTACCGCCACATAATCATCGGTTGCAACGCCCCCATCGCCCCAGTTCGTCACGTAGGCTTTACCGCCCTCAAAAGCAATATAGCGCGGGTTAACCAGGCCGGTTATAATACTGGCTACATGGGCAAAGGTGTAACGGTTAACCACCTCAATTTTGTTTGAGGCATTAAGCACGATATAGGCATACTGCCCGTGCAGGCCAATGTCCTGTCCGGTATCGCCAAGTACAGCGCCGCCGTTGTTAGCCGCATAAATATTGTTTTGAAGCGACAGCGTATCAGAGATAAACGATACCGATGCGTTGCCCGCGCCAAAACCGCCTTCGTTAAGCACCAGGATACCATTGTCATACGCGCCCTGCGGGCCGTTGTTTGTGTCATCATCATTATTACACGATACCAGCAAAGCCGATCCTGCAAATAAAGCCACCATTAGTTTGTTAAGTTTCATAAGAGTTATTTCTGTGTTATTAAAATTTAAGGGTAAGATATACATTGTAGTTCCTGCCAGGCATGGGGCGCACGGCCACGTTTTGGTAGGCCTCCCCATACAGGTTGTTTACCTGCCCGCCCAGGCTTAGGCCACTAAACAGGTTAAAGCTGTACTGCGCCCCAATACCTGATACGTTATAAGCATCGAGTTCGGCGCTCATATCGGTAGTGGTGTAAACCAAACCGGTAAACAGGTGGCGATAGTATGCCGAAATATTTTTATGAGAATAGGCCACGCTTGCCGTTGCCTTATGCTTAGGCACATACATCATTTGTGCGGTGCTGCCCGCGCGCTGCGAAATGGTGTACGCATACGTACCGCTAAAGGTAAAAGTGCCTATGGCTGTTTTTTTATTCCAGTTCAGCAGCGCTTCCCCGCCGTAGGTTTTTGCCTCATCTACATTTTCCGGCCTCCAGATACCATCGGTACCGGGAATCCAGCGCAGCATATCGGTTAGTTTTATGTAGTAGCCGGTCAGGCTCAGCGTGGCGTTTTTCTGGGTAAACACATTACCCAGCTCTGCCTGGTAGCTGCTCTCGGGCTTCAGGTTAGGGTTGCCGCTGCCCTGCCAGTACAAATCATTAAACGTAGGTGCACGGAAGTTGCGCGACGCATTGGCCTTTACCGTATAAAAGCTACTCACGGCTATTTTGGCCCCGGCCGAAAACAGTAACGGGCTGCTATACGCACTCCCCAACTCTTTACGGATGCCTGCTTCATAGCCAAAGGTAGTTGTAACCTGGTGCTTAAGCAGTAATGCCCCGGAGCCCGTGTTGCGCTTGTGGGAATTAAGGTCGCTGCCTTCGCCTTTGTTTTGCGTAAAGTCAGCTATGGCGTTAAGTTTTATATTCGCATTAAAATCATAGGTAGCATCGTAGCGTGCAATGTAGCTGCGCACCCGCCCCGATGAATAATTATTTGTGGCAAAGTTTTCAAAATACTTATATTTTTCGTTAAGAAATGCGGCTTTAAGGCGTGAGGTAAAGTTACCATACCGGCCCGTCCATTCTATTAAATTACGCGTGTTTAAATCCTGGTACTTACTGCGTGACGGTGCCGCAAGCGTGCGGCTAAAGTGCCGTTCCCCATCAAACAAATAGCTGTAAAAGCGCAGTATATTTTTATCGGAAAGCTTGTAGCCAAAGGCGGCATTAAGGCTGGTATTTTTATACTGGCCGTTATCGTTATAAATATCATATCCGGGAAACCGGAAGTTGTTATCGCTGCTGTTATGGCTTACGGAGGCATTGGCACTGAACTTTTCGGTTCCGGCGGCCAATTTATAATTCGCGCCAAGCGTATTGTAGCTGCCGTAATCGGTACGGAGGGTGTTAGTAAACTGCTTTGCAAAAACAAGCTTATCATCAAGGTGGATGCTTCCCCCGATAGCGCTGCTGCCATAAGCTATACTCCCCCCCCCTGCACGTACCGATATGTCCTGAAAATCCCGGGCGTTAAGGGTATTAAAATCCGTTTGCCCGTTTAACTGTGAATTGATGTTGATGCCGTTCCACACCACGGCGGTTTGCTGGGCGGTGGTACCCCTGAAGGATGGCGACGAAACCATCCCGGGGCCATTTTCCTTAAAATAAATAGTGCTATTGTAAAGTAATAAGGACGTTAATGAGGGTGCGCTGCGGCTGATTACCGAGTCAGAAAGCTGTATAACTGATTGCGTAGCCGAAAAATCGCGCAATTGCGTATCGGCTATCAGCACTTCTTTAAGCGCAATGGTGTCCTGCTGTGCATGGGCAAGGCCGCACAGGAGTAAAATGAGTAAATACTGCTTTCCAAAAGTCATATCCGGTAAGCCTTTTTTCCCGAAGGCCACGTTTTATACACTCTGGGCAGGTCTCCTGGCTTGCGTGCGGTTGTTTACCTTCCCATGCGCCGTGGCGCACAGTGGTTTTGCAGTTAACAACCGCCCCCGCCGTGGCGGGTAAGCGTACAGTTGCGGGAACAGCCCGGGATTTAAACCCGATTCCCTTTTAATGCCGGTGCATGGTGCATGCACAGGCAACCCTGAATGTGGTGCAAAGATAAACGTTTTACTGAAAATATAGGTTAATCAATTTCCATTAGTTATAAATAAAGAAACTATCAAAAATAAACCCATCGTTTGATGGAGCATATGTTATTCATTATCCTTAGCGGTTATGGGTATTTCCGCATTTCCGGGATTTTCCATCAGATAATGGTATATATTTTGGCTACCTGTGGTTATCGCATAAGCATCAACAAAATTCCACCCCAGTGACTTCATGTAATTTAATGCGTCCATTACCGACCGAAAAATTATCTTTTTCCCATTTTTATCTCTTACGGTTTTATCTTCAAAGAATGTAGCATCCTGGCCATAGTCAATTCGTATATCTACTTTATTAGAAAATAGTCGGCCAGTAGCAACAATCAAACAATATGCAGGAGGATAATTTAAGGTATCACGAGTTTGAACTAATCCTTTGCGCTCATTTAATGTCTGTTGACGCTCTTCTTTGGTCTTCTTTTGAGAAAAACATACTATGGGTAGTAATAAGCAAAGTGTTAATAACTTATTCATAGCTTCTTATAAATTTGCCTGATATTTTTTTCATCGCCGACATAATTACCCGTAGGCCGTTCTTCTATAACATCAATTATTTTTTGTATAGAATCGCTGTCAACTCCTTTTAGCTCAGCTATTTTTAAAATAGCGAGAGTTTGAGCTTTTTGATACTTTAAAAACTTGGGGATACTAAATATTGCTCTTGTTATTGCAATACAAATTAGAGAAGCCAAGACGCAACTTGCAATTAGCGGTAAATTTTCTTTTAAATCATTCATAATTTATTGGTGGTTAAATATTAAGGTGATTGTTTGGATTATATATTGGAAAACAAATATATGAAGTAGCAACGATATATAATTTATAACTTTGCATTCACTGAATATTTTTTATGAAGCACCTCATTACCCTTATTTTCATTGCGGTTTTCGCACTCAGCGGATGCAAAAACAAAACCGCCGAAAAAGCTGAAACCGTTGCCACAAACCATCCTGCAACCAACGCCATTAAATATGCCAAAGGCCTCCGGCTTTATAAATATGACGGTTATACCATCGTAAAAGTTACACAGCCTTGGCCGGGCGCCAAGGAGAGCTTTACCTATGTAATGCAGCAAAAGGGCGCGATAGTGCCGGATAGCCTTAAGCAATATCCCCTGATAAACGTACCTGTTAAAAGCATAGTGGTAACCAGCACTACCCACATCCCGTCGCTGGAAATGCTGGGGGTGGAAAATACGCTGGTGGGTTTCCCCGATACTAAATTTGTGTCGTCAGAAAAAACGAGGGCGCTTATTGATGCCGGAAAAGTAAGGGAAGCCGGGCAAAACGAGAGTCTGAACACCGAAGTAATCATCGACCTTGCCCCTGATGCCGTGGTAGCCTTTGGTATAAACAGCACTAACAAAACCCTTGAAAGCCTGCAACAGGCGGGAATTAAAGTACTATATAACGCCGACTGGACCGAGCAATCGCCCTTGGGTAAAGCCGAGTGGATAAAGTTTTTTGGTGCCCTTTACGGGATGGATGAAAAGGCGGATGCCTTGTTTACAAAAATAGAAAATGATTACGCTTCCGCGAAAGCGCTGCTGCAAAATGTAAAAACCAAACCCACAATTGTGGCGGGTGCCATGCTAAACGACCAGTGGTACTTACCACAGGGCGGCAGTTGGGCAGCCCTGTTTATGCAGGATGCGGGTGGCGACTACCTATGGGCCTATAGCGAAGGCACAGGGAGCCTGAGCCTTTCCTTTGAAACGGTTTTTGAAAAAGCACAAAACGCTGAGTTCTGGATTGGCCCCAGCCAATATACCTCATTGGCGGAAATGGAAAAGGTCAACCCGCATTACAAGGAATTTAAGGCATTTAAAAACAGGCAGGTATATTCTTTTAGTACCAAAACAGGTAAAACCGGCGGGCTGATTTATTATGAGTTGGCCAATAACCATCCTGATTTGGTGCTCAAAGACCTCATCGCAATATTGCACCCGGAATTGATGCAGGGGTATAAATTGCAGTTTTTTGAACGGCTGAAATAGAACGGTTTTACTATAAAGATTTTTTACCACAAAGCGCACAAAGACTTTTCACAAGGTTCACTATGAAAACCGCCTTCGGCGGGAGGTACACACCCGAGGGCTATGCCCGAACTGACGAAGTAAAGCTTTGTGCTCTTACCGGTGCTTAAAAGATTTCCATACGGCTTTGTGCACTTAGTGTAAAATCTTTGTGCACCTTGTGGTAAAAATTTCATTTACATTTAAATATCTTTGAAACCACAAAATGCACAACCGCTCCCGAAATACCATCCTCTTTATCATCATGGGCATTGCCCTGGTGGCGTTGTTCCTGGTAAACATCAGCCTGGGCGCGGTTAAAATCCCCACACAGGATGTAGCGAACGCACTCACCGGAAACGCTACCTCAAAACCCGCCTGGGATTACATCATACTCAATTACCGCCTGCCAAAGGCACTCGTAGCGGTATTGTCCGGCATGGGCTTATCCATAGGCGGGCTACTCATGCAAACCCTTTTTCGCAACCCGCTTGCAGGGCCCGACGTGCTGGGGCTTAGCAGCGGATCGAGCCTGGGCGTGGCCTTTGTAATTATGGGCGCGGGCTTTATACCGGGGGCATTTGGTTTATTTTTAATTTCGGGGTATGGCGTGGTGCTGGCATCAGTTGCGGGCAGTTTTGCGGTGCTGTTGCTGGTATTGGCGGTAGCACAACGCCTGCGAGACACCATGGCCATACTCATCACCGGCATTATGTTCGGCAGTTTTACCGGGGCCATTGTGGGGGTACTCTCCTACTTCAGCACCGCCGAGCAACTGCAAAAATATACTTTTTGGGCACTAGGCAGCCTGGGCAATTTACCTTGGGAACACGTCACTCTACTGGCTGTTATAACCTTTATAGGAATAGCACTGGCTATAACCCGCATCAAAGCGCTGGACGGCCTGCTCCTCGGCGAACGCTATGCCATAAGCCTGGGCATCAACATTAACCGCACACGAATAATCATTATACTCGCGGCCAGCCTGCTTACGGGGGTGGTTACCGCCTTTGCCGGACCTATAGCTTTTGTAGGGCTGGTAGTACCTCATATAGCGCGGCTAATTTTAAAGGCAGGAAGCCACCGCATACTCTTTTGGGGTACGCTGCTTACGGGCGGTATCCTCATGCTGCTGTGCGATATATGTACCCAGATACCCGGCAGCGGCGTGGTGCTACCCATAAACGGCATTACATCTATAATTGGCGCGCCGGTAGTAATAGGGCTGTTATTGCAAAAACGAAAATCCGCTTACTAATGGAAAACACACCTGTTATACTAAGCGCTAACATTAGCATTGGCTACGGCGGTAAAAAGCCGGTAACCGTTGCCGACAACCTTTCGCTTGCGCTGAAAAAAGGCACGTTAACCGCATTGATAGGTGCTAACGGCATTGGTAAAAGTACCTTGCTGCGCACACTAAGCGGGCTGCAAAAACCGCTGAAGGGCGAAGTTTTAATCGGCAATAAAAACCTCAGCAGCTATTCCCGATCAGCGTTAGCGCAGCAGCTTTCACTCGTGCTTACTGAAAGCCCCAATGCAGGTAACCTTACGGTGTTTGAGCTTGTATCACTGGGCAGGCAACCGTACACCAACTGGCTGGGCAGCCTCACGCCCAACGATATTGCCAAAATAAACCAGGCGCTTGCGCTGACCCAAACCCAGCACCTGGCAGATAAAAAATACTTTGAAATTAGCGACGGGCAACTGCAAAACGTAATGATAGCCCGTGCCCTGGCGCAGGATACGCCTGTAATAATTTTAGATGAACCTACCACCCACCTGGACCTTCCGCATAAAATACGCTTGATAAAGCTGCTTAAAAAACTGGCTGCCGAAGAGAATAAATGCATCCTGTTCAGCACGCACGACCTTGATTTGGCACTGCAAATGGCAGACGAACTGGTAATTATGAAAAAGGGCTGCCTTGTACAGGGCAGCCCCGAAACACTGATTAACAGTAATGGAGTTAATAATATTTTTGATGACGAAAGCATCGTTTTTGATACTGAAAAAAGGATGTTCGTGGTAAAGGGATAAGTTTATTGCACTAAGTCGGAAAAGGACTAAAAGCCTGAATTGCTAATTATGCCGCAGGTGGTTTTTATTTTTCTCCGTGATATTTTGTGTAGCCACAAAAAACTGTCAAATCCAGCCTTCCCGCAATGCTTTCATTACCAGTTCTGCCGCGCTTGCCGAACCAGTCTTGTTCAGCATATTGCGGCGGTGCGTTACCACGGTTTGCTTGCTTATGCTTATAATATCGGCAATTTCTTTACTCTTATAGCCCTGCACCATATAAGACAGTACCTGTTTTTCGCGGCGGGTAAGTATTTCTTTAGTGGGTTCATATACTTTGTGCACTGCCACATTATGGTAAGACGGCGCGCCGTCACTCCCTATAAACGAGAGTTGCGGCACTCCTTCGGCTTTTAAATAGGTAATATCGGTATGTACCCCCATGGTGCGCAGCACGGCGCCATTGTCGTCGCTCTGTATGGTAATTACCTGTTGCAGCAGCCGTATATAATTGCCGCCCGCTGTTTTTACACGGTAGTCATAACGCACCTTATACTTAAACACGTCTTCGGGTTTAAGTTTCGCGAAAAAATTGACTACCTCGTGTTCAAAATTCATAAAATAGGGCAGGTCATCGGGGTGCATGTTGTGCAGTAGCAGCTCTACGCTAAACTCGTCCGGTTTATACCCCAGCACCTCATGCACATTATCGCTTACCGATTCTATAGTGCCGGTAATACAGTTAAATATATAATGGTAATAACTGCCCACCTGGAAGATATTCAGGAATCTGGCGTGCAATTCTGCATCGGTGGGCATCTCTATATTCTGGTCGGTACGGGCTATCCGCTGCCATATTTTGCGGGCTTCGTTGTAGTGTACAATATCCATAAGGCATATACTCCCGGTAAGGGTTAATTAATCGGCTGGTATGTGTAATGTAAAAATAATAAATATAAGATTACCCATTTATCCCCATCAGTGGGTATTTTTTTAGTAAAACTTTAGCTGCTGCGTTAACATAAGTTAAACACAGTTGCCTGCTTATAATGGGTATCTTTATGCAATAACGCTAAATAATAAAACAATGAGCAGTCAATTCACCGTAAAATATCCCGGCGATAAGCAGGAATTACTCAATAAGATAAGGAATACAGTAGGCAGTAAAGGCACGCTTAATGGTAACGAGCAGCAGGGCAGCTTTGAGGGCAGTACACCCATAGGCAGCTTTGAAGGCTCGTATGTAATTACAGGCGACGAAATTACTGTTACCATAGATAAAAAACCGTTTTTGGTTAGTAACGGCCGTATACAGGAGGAGTTTGAAAAAGCCCTTAAAAAAACGTAACCGTGAAAAAGCTATGGGCCATACTGTTATTATGCCACGCTGTTACGGCACTGGCACAAACACCCGTGCTGCAACTTACACCGCGTGGTTTTGAGCCGGTTACCTACACCCTGCCGCGTATAGAGGGTGGCAAGTTTGTTGACCTTGCCAGGGCATGGGTAACAGAGCAAAAACGCAGGCACGGGCAGTTTGACCTGAGTAATGTGGGCGCTGGCACGCTCACTATAAGCGGAATTGAAAAAAATGCTTTTTTTTACCGCAGCCGTGGCGAAACCTTTCAGCATAAGGCCAAGCTGGTTATGAAGGTTGATTTTACTCCAACAGGATATACCCTTACGCTAACCGTACCTGAAATTTATGCTGAGGGCGACACGCCTACGCAATATACACTGCCCGATTATTTTGACAGCAACGGGAATATTAAGGAGGGTTATGACGGGCTTAAAACATCAATAGAAGCTACAGCTAACGACATTGCCCTTAACTATTATAACTTTATTATAAACTATAAATAAAAATAACTATGGCACCAGGAACCGACGACCCTAAAGACCTTGGCGATAAAAAAATAGGCAATGCCGAAAAACAATCTGACGTAAACGAAGGTTTTAGCGGCGAAAACCTGCCTAAAAACTACAACCCTTCTAAAGATAAGCTGGATATGGAACTTGAAAAGACAAAAAACGGTACTACCGTTACCCAACAGCGCGCCCGGGATGTAGACGAGAAGCAGGCGCCACCCGTAGACAGCCGGGGCGATGACACTACCCGTGCTGATGGTAAAAAAGTAGACAAAAGCCGCGGGACAGCTAACGAAAAGGAAGCGATGGAAACCGCAGAGAACCGGGATTTTAACTCTGATATCGAGAAAGGCCGGGATAATAAAGATGAAACAACGGTACGCGGTAACACACACTTTGGCGGGTAATTACCTGAGTTATTTCATAGAGTGACAACACACAATTTAAATAGGGGCTCACAGGGAAGAATGTACTTCAATGCTGTGGGCCCCTTTACTATAATCCCATTTGCTCTTTTGAAACTCCTACTCTGTTTCGTTAATAAACTGTATACCTGCCTGCAGTTTTATATCTTCCCCCAGCACGAGTATTCCATCCGGCGTAACGCTATCGGCATGTATGCCAAAGTCTTTGCGATTAATAAGCCCGCTTATTTCAAAACCGGCACGCTGTATGCCAAAGCCATCTTTAGCTTCCCCGCCAAAAAGTACATCAAGGGTTACCGTTTTTGTAATCCCTTTTAAGGTAAGTTCTCCGGTAAGGGTATGTTTGTCGCCTTCAATCTTTTTAAATTCAGTACTCAGGAACGTTATTTCAGGAAAAGCGTCGGCATTAAAGAAGTCGGGCGATTTCAGGTGCTCGTCCCGGTCGCGGTTGTTTGTATCAATGCTGTATACATCAATAGTAAGGGTAATATACGCATCCGAAAAATCATCATGCACCGGCGTTACCATCCTTCCGCTAAAAATACGGAAGTGCCCGTTTACGCTTGCGATAAGAAGGTTGCGCACTTTAAATTGTATGTCAGAATGTGCAGGGTCTATAACCCAGTGTCGTGTAGCCATAGGTATAAAATAGGTAGTATTAAACATTATTGTAAACCAGGCTCTGCAGCGGCTGTAAGTAATGCCGTGTTAAGCCCGTACTAATGTAACTAAAAACCCGCCATGCGCGGGCTACGGGGGCGTGAATTGTTTGTTAAACTTTTACGCAGGGTAACTGAAGTAATTTAATAAATAACTAAAAATCAAAACATTAAACATTATTTTTAAAAATTGTAAGAAACGGATGCCGAAAGCTTCGTTAATTGATATACGGATTAGCTAACCTTGTACGTAACTTTACAATACTTCAAAATCAAACAGTTATGTCAAACCGAGATAAGAGCCAGACACCGGCACCTAAGGTGTCTCATGATAAAGACCCAAGTGAAGAAAAAAGCAGTAACCTGCTAAAGCATATTGCCCAGGGTAAAGACGGCGCGGAAACAAATCCGGATGCCACTAAAACGCCCGAAAAAATTAAGGAGGGCAACCTTAGTGAACAAAAGCGAGAATATTAATAACTAAAAGCTATAACTATGAATACTCCATATAACAACACTCTTTTTGCCGGTACTACCGATAAAAACACCCACCCTGATCACTATAAAAATACCGATAAGAACCATGACCCGGACAGCCAGACCTTTAATGAAGATGAGGAGTCATGGAAAAATAAGCAGGGCAACCAGGGTACACCGGGCAACAACTGGGATGCCAATAACCCGGTAGAACGCTCTAATGAAAAAAAGTATGACGAGGAGCAACGTGATGCCACTGATTACATAAACAGCGACCACAGCGACTATAACCGTGGCAACAGCCGCTTCGGCTGGTATGATTCCGAAGAAAATTTTTAAGGCGAAAGTCGTAATTTCATAACGTTTAAAGGTCAGACGTACGAATTTTTATAGTTCAGAACCTGATCTAAAAAGAAGCGGGATAGTTTTTAATAACTGTCCCGCTTTTGTATTTTGGTCCGAAGTCCGATGCCGGAAGTCCGACGCGCCATCGTCACTTCTTAATACTTGATAATTAATACTTTATACCCGACACTACAAATTATCAAGGTTATTCGCTTTCTTGTCATCGCTTATCGTCCAGAAAAAGCCCACAAAAAAGAAACGGCTGGCGGGCTGGGTTATAGCCTGGCGGGCAAACTGCCCATCGTTGCCGGCAGTAGTAGCATAAGTATAGCCAAATACATTATCATAACCCAACACATTTGATACCGAAAAAAAGAGTATTTTCTGCTGGCTTAGCAGGTAGGCCCAGCTAACGCTCAGGTTGTTATAGCTTTTAGTGCGGCCTGCCATAAAGGCGCTTTCGTTGGGGTTGTCATAAGGGCGGCCACTGTTATAGCTGTAGGTAACACCCAGCTGCGAGCGCATGCTGTTTATCCAGTACTTGGTAACAATAGAAAAGTTATGCTTCGCTATATAGGAGGGTGTTACTTTGGCCTCATAATTTTTATAATCGCGCCGGCTGTCTATATACGAATATGATATCCAGTAATCAAGGTTACCTATGCTCCGGCTGTCGCGGTAAAAGAGGTCAATCCCCCGGGCAAACCCGTTTCCGTCATTATTGTAGGCACTGTTATATACCGGGGCGGGTGTATCATATTTTACAAGGTTTGCGTAGTCCTTATAATAGGCCTCGGCCCTAAAGGTTTTACCGGCGCTGTTATACATATAATTAAAGATGTAATGCGCGGTTTTTTCAAACTCAAAATCTTTAAAGTACTTCAGGTAGTCGGCCCTGGGGGTTTGGTGGAAATCCCCATACGCGAGCGAAAACTGCCCTTTTTTTCCCGCTTTGTAGGCCAGCGCCACGCGGGGGTCAATATTGCCCTTAGTGAGCAGGCTGCTGTATGTAGCCCTCACCCCTGCCTTTAATGCAAAACTTTTAGAAAAAACAAAATCAGCTTCGGTATAGGCGGCAGTAATGTTATTGTAGTAGCCACTATTAAAGCTAAGGCCTTCCGGCTCCTTATATTCCTCATTAAAATCGGTTGTAAAATGCTCTGCCCCGGCCGATAGTTTAATCATATTACTAAATGTTTTGGTAAGCTTTACCTTTAGGTGGGCGCTGTGCTCAGCATTATCCACGCTGTTTTGGTCAAGGCCAATGTTGTTGCGGCTGTAACCGTAAGCAACGCCGGTTTGCAGGGTATATTGCGCGCCAAACGACCCTTTATAACTGCTGTTTGCATAAAAATTATCATTGGTTATAGCGGTGCGCACGGGTTCCGGCAGGTTGATGTCTTTGGCATTAATGCTAAAATCGGCATGGTCAAAAGCGGCATAAAACTTAAACAGGCCGTTGTTAAACTTATAGCGGTACACGCTTTCGCCCGATAGCGACTGGTAGGGCTTGTTCCAGCTTACATCCTGCGGTATAAGCCATTGGTAGGGCTGCAGGTTAACGTAAGACGTGTTTACCGTAAGCGAACTTTTACCCCATTTTTGTGTATTGGCAAGGCCCAGGCCCACCGTCATTAACGATATTTCTGTTTTTTCCTGGTCTTCTTCGTCAATGGTATTCAGCAAAAGTACACTGCTCAGCGCTTCGCCAAATTCTGCCGAATAGCCGCCTGTAGAAAATGTCATCCCCTTAAACAAAAAAGGCGAAAAACGTCCCCGTGTAGGCAGGTTGTTTGCGGTAGCACCATAAGGTTGCGCCACACGCAGGCCGTCTACAAAAGTCTGTGTTTCATCGGCCTCGCCGCCACGCACAAACAGCCTTCCGCTTTCGCCCACCGTTTGTGTGCCGGGCAGGGTTTGCAACGCTGCAACAATATTGCCCACGCTGCCTGCCGTGGTAACTATATCCAGCGGTTTCAGCGCGTTTATCTTGGTATTATCCCCCGCGCTGAATGCCCCTGCAGATATTACCACGCCGTCCATTAGGTTTACGTTTTCCTGCAGCTTAAATTGTTTTGGCACGTAAGCCTCTATAATTATGGGTTCCTTAACGTCATCAAAGCCCAGTGCGGTAATTACTAAAACCTGGCTCCCGGTAACATCGGTACTAAAGCTGAAGGTACCGTCTTCGGCGGTTATTGCACCATCATAAGTGCCGTCGATATATACGTTTGCGGCAGCGGCGGGCTTCCCGGTATGGTCGGTTATGGTGCCGCTCAGGGTGGTTTGCGCATGCATGGTAAATGCCACCAGAAAGACTAATAAAGTAAATGTTGATTTCATGCCCTATTGATTTATTGATAGGGCAAAGATGCCCCTGTGGTTACAACTTTGCTAAAAAACATAACCCAACTGTAAAATGGCATGGATGAATTGTTATGGTTAAAATTAGGGGCAAACGTTTTCGTTTTAAGAAAATTTTAATAACTTAGCCATCCTAAAACAACACAATTAACTGAATTTGAACTAAATAACCCCGATTATGAAGCTAAAGGTTTTGTTTTTCGCGTTAACGGCCTGCCTGGCTACAGCGTGTAGCGAAGATCCGGAAGGCAACAGCTACAATGGCACCTGGAAACTTACAAACGCCACGGTTACCGAAGGCCCATCGCTGGAGTATACACCCGGCGAAGTAATATGGACATTTGATGAAGACAGCCACAGGCTCACGGTACATAATAATGTAGTAACCCTGGGGCCTGAAAATATTTATTCGGGGCTCGCATCAGGTGTTTACAGCTACACGGTTCATAAAACTGATGGTATAAATGTGCTGTATGTAGACGGTATAAAGCAGGGCGATATGGCAAATACCAGCGAAAACCTTGTTATAAGCAGCGAAACCCAGATGGATGAAGGGCTCAAAAAAGTATTCAGCAGGTAATATAAAAACGTAATTTTCACAGCCGCTCATTCTGTAAAGTTGGGCGGCTTTTTTTGTAAAAAATTACTACATTTACACCATTACCCAATCAAAAAACATTATGAAAATACCAGAAAATTACCTGCCGGTAATGCCGTACATTATTATTGATGATGCAGCAGCATTTCTTGACTTTACTAAAAAAGTATTTGGCGCCGCCGAGCAGCTTATTGTTCCCGGAGAAGGCGGCAGTATAATGCACGGCGAAATAAAAATAGGCGGTGCCGTACTGATGTTTGCCAACAGTAGCGAAAACTGGGGCAGCAAAACAAGTGGTATGTTTATATATGTGGAAGATGCTGACAAAGTGTATGAAACCGCACTGGAAAGCGGCGCTGCATCATTAATGCAGCCCGTAAAGCAGGACTATGGCTACAGCGGCGGCTTTGAAGACCCTTTTGGCAACCACTGGTGGATATGCCAGGGTGAATACCTGTAATCCTAACGAATGAATATTACTAAAATACACCACACCGCCATAATCTGTTCTGATTATGAGGTATCAAAACAGTTTTATACCGAAATACTGGGCCTAACCGTCATAGCAGAAAACTACCGGGCTGAGCGCGAATCATATAAGCTTGACCTCGCACTAAATGGCGACTATGTTATTGAGCTTTTTTCATTCCCTGATTGCCTTCCACGCCCCTCAAGGCCTGAAGCGCGCGGGCTGCGCCATATGGCATTCCAGGTGCCGGAGATAGATGTTGCCATAGCCTGGCTTAACCAAAATGGCGTGGCCACAGAGCCGGTACGCACAGACGAATTTACCGGCTGCCGCTTTACCTTTTTTGAAGACCCGGACGGATTACCACTGGAATTTTATGAAGTAAGAGAATGAAGAATTTTTTAGCCGTTATAGTACTTGTATCGCTGTGCAGCTGCAACTTTGGCCAGAGCCAGAATAGAAACCTGCAACAGGTAACGCCACGTAAAGAAAACTCATCTTTTAAAAAAGTAGCAGATGAGCTAAACGCCCTTACCGATACCTATGCAGGCATCTACCCGTATCGGCAAGACATAGTACTGCTTAAGGATTATGGCCTAACTTATAAAGATTTCCCCAAAGATACTGAAGAACATATATATTCAGAATCATTTTCGGCCAATAAAGATTCGATAGATGTCTTTTCGCTACAGGAATATTACCAAGGGAAAATTCGACAAAAACTAGCCGAACTCACTTCCTATCCCGATTTTGGCAAAGCCAATAATGAAAAACTGGTGAATATTTTTGCTACAAAATCGGCAGACAATAAAATGTATAATTTTGCGTACGACGAAAATACCGGCGGCAGTTACAAGAGTCGGATATCATATATTTATTATACAGGCCAAAAGGGCGACCAAGACCAGGATATTTACAACCCCGACGGTTATGACACCATAATTCCCCTAAAATCAAAATCCGCTACCCGCTATCTTATGATGGGTGAAATCATAGGCTGCAACAGCTGCATGGGCCATTATGCTAAAGTAGTGCATTATGAAAAAGGGCAACCGGTGGTAGATTTTGAGTATGAGCTGGGCACCGGCATGGGCTATGAAAACGCTATAGAGTATAACCCCGCTACAAAAACTCTTTGGGTACATTACACTACCGACGACCATACGCAATACTGTTACTGCAATAACGGAGACAAAAAAGAGTATACGGATGAAGAAGTGCCTGAACACCACTGTTCCTGCACGTTTAAGTTTAACGGCACTACATTTGAACTGACGGGGCAAAAAGATGAACCGGTAAAACAGTAAGCCCCCTTACCTAAAATTTCTAAAAATCCAAAAGGCAGTTTTTAAAATAATCATTTACCTTTGGCATATTAAAACAGTATTATGATGGTTTATAAATTTAGGGTAATACTCGATGCTGAAGAAGATGTTTTCAGGGATATTGCTATATTAGAAGAAGATACGCTTGAAGACCTGCACAATGCCATAGTAAATGCCTTTGGATTTGACGGGCTTGAGGTGGCTTCGTTTTACACCTGCGACGACGACTGGACGCAGGATGAGGAAATTCCGCTTTTTGATACCGGCGATACACCCGGTGAAATGAAAACGATGTCCGATTATACCCTTCGTACCACCCTTACCGAGGAGGACAACAAAATTATATACGTATACGATTTTTTAAATATGTTTACGTTTTTTGTAGAACTGGCCGCTATTGAAGAAGTGGAAGCGGGCGTAACCTACCCGGACCTGTTGTTCTCTCATGGCGAAACGCCCGCAGGCTCGCAGGACCTTGCCTTTAGCGCAGAGGGTGCTGATGACGACCTGTATGGCGAGTTTGACGACGACTACGATGAAGAAGACCTTGACATGTTTAGCGACGACAGTTTTGAAGACCTGGGCCTTGATGACTCCCATAATTGGAATTAGTGCGTAAGCAACTTAGCTACTAGGCCTCTGAGCTGCTAAGCCCCTAATGGCTGGGAAACTCACAGCTAAAAATAAAAAACCTATGGGAAATTTTAGGAACCTGCTTATCTGGCAAAAGTCGATGGTGCTTGTTACGCACATATATGAAGTAACCAGGACATTCCCTAAAGATGAAGTGTATGGCTTAACATCTCAGATTAGGAGATGCAGTGTATCAATACCCAGTAACATTGCCGAAGGTTATGGCCGTGGTGGTGATGTAGAACTAAAACGGTTTTTAGCATTACCCTCGGGTCACTTTTTGAATTGCAAACCCAAATAGAAATAGCCTACAACATAAAATACCTTAACGAAGATACTTTTAAACAATTATACGAAAACACACGTGAGCTTGAAATAATGCTTACGTCATTTATCAATAAAATAAAATAAAACAAAGTAACTAAGCGGCCCCAGGCTCAGAAGCTAAGCAGCTCAGTAACTCAGAAGCTCTAAAATGATCAACTTATTCAATACCAATATCGACAGCCTTTCGGTACACCGTGTAGGCAACAAAAGCCGTAGTGAGGCCCTGTTTTTATCTGAAGCGCCCTATAAGCCAAACGACGAGATAATGCCGTTACTTAAAGAGTACTTCTTTCGCCCGTTCAGGGAAAAGGAAGAAAACTACTTTCAGTTTGCGCATGATGTGCATTTAGATTACCACGACATGTACAACTATGCCACCGAGATTTTTACCAATCCCGGCAGCGCGCATGAGGTTTCTAAAAAGATAACCAAACACCTTTTTGAGCAGAGCAACCACCCCCACATTAAAAACGGCGAGGTATATGTGGCTTACCTTACACATCTTACCATAGACAACAACCCGGTTGATGCCGTAGGTATTTTTAAAAGCGAGATAAAAACCGACTTCCTTCAGTTTGAAGAAAAAGAAAGCAATATAGAGGTATTATTGCAGCAGGGCATTAACCTGAACAAGCTCGATAAAGGCTGCATTATCTTTAATTATAAGAAGGAAGAAGGCTATAAGATACTCACTGTAGACCATAACCGCTATGATGCCCGCTACTGGCTGGAGCATTTCCTATCGGTAGACGCGTTTCAGGATGAAAACTTTATGACCAAAAAGTACATGAAGTTTGTGCAGGATTTCGCCAAAGACGTGGTGCTGCCCGCCGAAGATAAAAAGGAGGAAGTAATGTTTATGAACCGCTCTGTAAACTACTTTGCCAAGAACGACGAGTTTGAAGAAACGGCGTTCCTTAATGAGGTGCTTGACAACCCTGACCTGATACCGGAGTTTAAAAACTACAAAGTAGAAAAAGCGCCTAAGTACAGTATAGAGGATGTTACCTCATTCCCCATTGCGAATGCAGCGGTGACAGACGCGCGTAAAAAGATAAAAAACGTTATAAACCTGGATACCAACATACAGATAAAACTGGATTTTGTAAACCCCGAAAGTGCCGAAAAGTTTGTAGAAAAAGGCTGGGATGAAGAAAAACAGATGTATTACTACCTTGTTTACTTTAATAAAGAAGAGAAGAGCTAATACGTTCTGTATATCATATTCTTATCGGGGCATTACGCCCCGATTTTTTTTTCGTTAAAACTTTGGTAAATCCCAATCCTGAATCTCCTTTTTAAGATTTATTTGGGTTTAAAACTTTAATTTCCCACATTATAAAAATTGCACACAAAAAAATGAACTTCGTTTACAGGCTGCTTATCATTATGGCACTATGTGCCATTGCCCCGGCATGGGGGCAGGTAAAACCTGTAAACCGCGATTCAATAAAAGAGCATAATGACTCTATTTACCAAAAAATACAGGATTACAGCCGTAAGCGCAAGTTTACAAAAATGGTGCATAAGTTAATGTTCCGGCCTGTGCAGCCCAAAAAGCCATCGCAGGCCCGGCGGAAGGTTAAAGAGCGTACACCCGAAATGCAAAATACCTTTAACAATTATGAAGGTAAAATAGTGCGCCGCATTGTGGTACAAACCTTAGACCCGTTTGGCTATTCCATTACCGATACACTACGTAAACCGAACAACTGGGTCCAGAATTTTGGTAACCGGGTACACTTAAAAACAAAAGAGTTTACCATTAAAAACCTCCTGCTCTTTAAGCGGAATGAACCGCTGGATTCATTATTGGTTAAAGACTCTGAACGCTTAATAAGGGCACAGCGGTATGTGCGCAGGGTAGCCATTACGCCTCAGCGCATAAGTGCGAAGAGCGACTCTGTAGATGTGTACATAAGGGTGCTCGACTCGTGGAGCCTTTTACCTAACGGAAGCGCGTCTGGCTCAGGCACCTCGTTTACCCTTACCGAGCGGAATTTTATGGGGCTTGGGCACCAGTTTGAAAACGATTTTGATAAACGTTTTAACACCGGGGAAACGGCTTACCTTGCACGCTATACGGTACCTAACATTATGAATACCTATATTAACTCCACCATTACCTACCAGATATGGAGGAGCGAAAACTCGCTTAAAAGCTTTGGCGCCGAGCGCGACTTTTACAGTGCTTTTACAAAACTGGCCGGGGGCATTTACGTAGAGTCACGCTTTCAGCGGGATACGCTTCCTAATGCACAGCAGGAATGGGACTGGCAAAACTTTAAATCGAGCGCGCAGGACTACTGGGCAGGCTATGCCTTTAAATTTTATAACGGTAACGATGAAGAGGCGCGCACTACAAGGCTCATAACCAGCCTGCGGTACTTTAACCGAAAATATACAGAAACCCCTACTATTGAGTATGACTCGATAGGTTTTTACAGCAGCGAAAAGCTATACCTGGCAAGCGTGGGTATTACCTCCCGGAAATTTGTGCAGGACAAATTCCTTTTTAATTATGACATTGTAGAAGATATACCCATAGGCAAGCTGTATTCGGTAACCTTTGGCATGCAGGACAAAAACAACCGGCACCGCGCTTACGTGGGCGGGCGCTACGCCTTTGGTAATTACTACAAGTGGGGCTTCCTGAGTACTAACCTTGAGCTGGGTTCTTATTTTTATCGCGACCTTACCCAGCAAACCACCCTAAGGGTAGATGCCCTTTATTTTACCAATATAAAAACGCTGGGCAGCTGGCGCCTGCGGCATTTTATAAAGCCTGTGCTCGTTTTTGGCGACAACCGCCTGCCTATATATACTGACCAGCTTAACATTAATAACGAAAATGGTATAGACGGCTTTAGCAGCCGCGACCTGAGGGGTACAAAAAAACTGCTCCTTACGCTGCAGACACAAAGCTTTTCACCGTGGAATTTAGCCGGTTTCCGCATTAACCCGTTCGCTAACCTTACACTGGGGGTAATAGGCAACGAGCAGCACAAGTTGTATGACGGCCCTGTTTATGCTAAAATTGGGATGGGCATATTACTGTATAACGATTACCTTGTGTTTAACAGTTTTCAGCTGTCGCTGGCCTACTACCCTAACATACCGGATAATGGCTATAATATATTTAAAACAAACGGTACCCAAAATAACGACATAACGCTGCCCGACTTCCAGGTGGGCGAACCCATGGTGGTGCCTTATCAGTAGTAGTGGTTGTTGGTTTTTTAGTTGTCGGCACTAAGAATGCCCACTGACCAATGAGCAGTGATAACCGAACACTGAATAATTTTCCTTAACTTCGCTTAAAACAAATAACCTATGGAACTCAACGCCAAATCCATCCGACCTTTTATAGGCTCAAAAGATTTTGAAGTATCCCGCAGTTTTTACCGCGACCTGGGGTTTACAGAAACAGTGCTTAGCACCCAGCTTTCGGTTTTCAAAACGCCGTCGATAGCCTTTTACCTGCAAAATGCCTATATGGAAGAGTGGATAGCCAACACCATGGTTTTTGTAGAAGTAGGTAACACCCAGGACTATTATGATGCGCTTGCCGCGCTCAACCTGCCTTCAAAATATGAAGGCGTAAAGCTAGTGCCCATACGCGATAACGACTGGGGCCGCGAATGCTTTCTGCACGACCCAAGCGGTATACTGTGGCATTTTGGTGAATTTTATAAGTAATTTCAAATTAGAAGTTACGAATTACGAATTGTAGATTATAAATGTAATTCGTAATTCGTAATTCGTAATTCGTAATTCTTAAATTTTCCTCGTAACAAAACACATTGCTTGTCGTCTAACCTTTAGAACCACGTAAAGCAATACGATTTTGGATACAATTCTTTCTATCAGCAACCTGCACAAAAAGTTTAAAAAAGTACACGCTGTAAACGACGTTACTTTTGAAATACAAAAAGGCAATGTATATGGCATCCTTGGGCCTAACGGCAGTGGCAAGAGTACCACACTGGGCATTATACTTAATGTGGTAAACCGCACATCGGGCAGCTACAGCTGGTTTGGCGGTACTATAGAAACCCACGAAGCCCTTAAAAAAGTAGGCGCCATTATAGAGCGGCCAAACTTTTACCCCTACATGACGGCCTATGACAACCTTAAGCTGGTATGCAAAATAAAGGGTACCCCCTATTCTAAAATTGACGAAAAGCTGGAGCTTACCGGCCTGCTGGAGCGTAAAGACAGTAAGTTCAAAACCTTTTCACTGGGTATGAAGCAGCGACTTGCCATAGCATCGGCCATGCTTAACGACCCGGAGATATTGATACTTGATGAACCTACAAACGGCCTTGACCCTCAGGGCATACACAAAATACGCGAACTCATAACAAATATTGCCGCGCAGGGCACCACCATACTACTGGCCAGCCACCTGCTGGATGAAGTAGAAAAAGTATGCAGCCATGCTGTAGTGCTGCGCAAGGGCCTGATATTATATTCAGGCACGGTGCAGGGGATGCTGAGCAACGAAGGCTTTTTTGAGCTTGATGCAGATGATACTGATAAATTAACCGAACTGTTAATGGCACACGCATCGGTAGATAAGGTAGAACAGGGCAAAGGCAGGCTTACGGTTTATTTAAAAGCGCCGCTGGAGCCGGCAGAACTCAACAAGTACCTGTTTACAAACGGCATATCGCTTAGCCACCTTGTAAAACGTACTAACAGCCTCGAAGAACAATTTATCAAGCTAACCGGTAAAACACAATAATCGCCTTACCCATGAAACGACTACTTAGCATAGAACTGCAAAAATTATGGCTTAACCGCAGCAGCCGCATCCTTATCATATCATATTTTGTAATCTTGTCTTTTATCGCCTTTATGGCATCTATAGAAATCCCGCTTTTTGGGCAAAAAATAAAACTGGCCGACCAGGGTATATTTAACTTTCCGTTTATCTGGCATTTTAACAGCTACATCGCGGTACTGCTTAAAGGTTTCCTGGGTATTGTAATTGTGTCTATGATGGCTAACGAATATACCTACGGCACCCTCAAGCAAAACCTTATAGACGGGCTTAGCAAAAAAGAATTTATAGCTTCTAAAATACTTACTGTAGCACTCTTTGCAGCGGCATCAACAGCATTTATTTTTGTTATGACGCTAATACTCGGCTACTGCCACTCATCATTTACAGAGGCTTCTATAGTATTTTCAGACCTGCATTTTATAGTCGCTTACTTTTTTAACCTGCTGGGCTTCTTTTCGCTTTGCCTTTTTGCAGGAATACTCATTAAAAGATCGGCATTCGCGCTTGGGTTCATTATTGTGCTGTTTATTGTAGAATGGCTTTTGTGGCTATTGATGCGTTTTGGGATAGGGCTGGATGAAGAAACTACCTGGAACATATTCCAGTTCTTCCCAATGGAATCGTTCAGTGAGCTACTGGTAATGCCGTGGGAACGTTTAAGCGCCATACGTACATTAAACACGATTGCAGGAGGCGAAAGCCTTAGCGACAACTACAGCATACAGTGGTATACCTTTGCCATTGCCATAACCTGGACAGCCGTTTTCATGTATTTGTCATACAAGACGCTTAAAAAACGCGATTTGTAACAGGGTGGTTTTTTGCTATGCTTTAAAAAACAATACGCCTCAATAATATAACGATTGAGTCAAATAGTATTTATTTTATTAAATAAACGTTAAGGTTTTAACACTTTAATACATCATTAAAGCAGTAACTTGTAGTATCTTTGGCGCACTTATGAAAAGAAGCGCCCTTTATACCCTTGCTCTGCTGCTGATTACCCTTTCGGCAAACGCCCAGTATATACAGGTAGACAATACCTATACCGCGCAAGAACTGGTAGACGCGCTTATGGCCAACTCCTGCACACAGGTAAGTAATGCAACAGTTAACGGCGCTCCTTCCAGTGTGGCCAGCTACGGCTATTTTAACGCTGGTTCTTCCACCTTTCCGTTTACCGGTGGGGTGGTTTTAACTTCCGGTTTTGCAAATTCTGCACCCGGGCCCAATTTAACTACATTAAGCGAGGGCTTAAACAACTGGGGGGGCGATAACGACCTTGAAAATGCTATTAATACCACGGCCACTAAAAACGCAACCGTGCTGGAGTTTGATTTTATTCCCCTTACAAACAACATCAGCTTTGATTATATTTTCACATCAGAAGAATACCTGCAAAACGCGCCGGAGGGCTGGTGCAACTACAGCGATGGCTTTGCGTTCCTGATAAGGCCGGTGGGCAGTAGCGCCCCCTATGAAAACCTTGCCGTAATACCGGGCACAAACACACCCATAAAAGTTACCAGCGTGCGTGGCCCCGGCTCCTGCCCTACCGCAAACGCAGAGTATTTTGGCAGCTACAATACCGTTGCAAGCCCTATAAATTTTAACGGGCAAACGGTAGCGCTAACCGCCGCTACCACCGTAGTGGCAGGTACCGCCTACCATATAAAGCTGGTAATTGCAGACCAGGACGATACCCAGTTTGATTCGGCAATATTTTTAGGCGAAGGCAGTTTTAACGCCGGAACCGATATTGGCGAAGACAGGCTGCTTACAGCGGGCAACCCACTGTGCGCCGGGGAAACGTTAGTGCTTGACGGAACCGTTTCAAACGCTGTATCCTACCAGTGGTTTAAAAATAATGCCGCTATAGCCGGCGCTGTAAACGCGCAATATACCGTAAACACAGCAGGCGATTACCGTGTAGAAATAACCCTTGCAGGCGGCTGTTCAAGCTCCGGTACCATAACTATTGAATATGCACCTGTACCCAATACCGCCACCATTAGAGCCTATCAGTGTGACGACGACAGCGATGGCATAACCGATTATTATTTTTCGCAAATCTCGGCGCAGGTAGCAGCCCGGCCTGATAATTACACCGTGCTTTCTTACCACACCACCCAGCCCGATGCCGCCGCCGATGTTAATCCTATACTACTTGCAACCCCCGATGCACCTTACCGCAACCTCACCCCCGGGCAGCTTATTTATGCACGTGCGCAAAATACCTACGGCTGTGCCTTTACCATACCTGTAGTGCTTGATGTACCCGTACCTGTTACCGCCACATGGGGTATTGTAGGGCGTTGTGACAGTACCGATGGCGCAGATGATGGCTTTGTGCAGTTTAACCTAAACGATATCGCGGCAGGCATGCAGGCGGCTTACCCCACTACAGCCTCAGTAAAATTTTATGCATCTTATGATGAGGCTTTAAAGCTGGGCGCCACATTACCCCTGCAATATACAAATACCATTGCCCTGGCCGAAACCATTTATGCCCGCTTAGACGATGCTGCCGGTTGTAACACGGTAGTAGCGGTACCATTGCGTGTATACAGCTTTGGCGATGCCCTTGCCCCGCAAGAAGATTTTGTATGTGATGGCCATACCCTTACCTTTGATGCGGGCACCGGCTATGCAGCTTACTCATGGAATACTACGCCGGTACAAACAACGCAAACGCTAACCGTAACGCAGGGCGGTACCTATACCGTAACCCTTACCACAAATGAAGGCTGCGTGGGTACAAAAACCTTTACGGCAGTACGCTCCGGTGCCGCTACCGGCGCAACATATCAAATTAACGATTTTAGGGGTAGCAGCAATTCCGTTACCATTATGGCAGAAGGGAGCGGCAGGTACCACTACTCTTTAGATGGCCAAACCTACCAGGAGAGCCCTGAATTTGTTAACCTGCCCTCTGGCCTGTATACCTATTACATTATGGATGTAAACGGGTGTAGCCCCGTATATTCAAAATCATTTTATATACTGGATTACCCCAAATTCTTTACGCCTAACAGCGACGGCTATAAAGACACCTGGCGTATACCGTATATGAGCACACGGCCCACTATTGCAGTAACCATATTCGACCGTTTCGGGCAGCTCATTACCGGGTTTACCGGCGCATCATCCGGATGGGATGGAACGCTTAACGGCCATCCTTTGCCTGCAGGAGACTATTGGTTTGCCATAAACCTTGAAAACGGGGAAGTGGTAAAAGGGCATTTTTCGCTCATCAGGTAGTTAACATTTAACACATGTTAACGGGAGGGTTGCCGCATATTTTGCAGTATCTTTGCACCCGCCATGATCTTCAGGAAATTACATTTCGCATTTGTTATATTCATGCTGGTAATCACATCAGCATCAGCCCAGTATATATTGGTAAATGATAGCTTTACCCCCCATGACCTTGTTAATACTATATTAGTTAATAACACCTGCGTATCGGTAAGCAATGTTACGGTTTCCGGCTTGTCGGATGATTTTTCGGGTGAGCAGAGTTATGGCAGTTTTAATGCCAATGGCGGCAGCTTCCCTTTCCAGGATGGTATTATACTGAGCACCGGCAGGGCGGTCTTGGCCCAGGGGCCTAATACCTCACTGCTTGATGACGGCAACCTGCCCGGGTGGGGTGGCGATAACGACCTTGAGGCGGCATTAGGCATTAACAACTCTGTAAATGCCACCCTGTTAGAATTTGATTTTATCCCTATAGCCAATACCATCAGTTTTGAGTATATGCTTTCCAGCGAAGAATACCACGACAATGCCCCCTGCCGCTATTCAGATGGTTTTGCCTTTTTACTGAAGGAAGCCGGCACTAACAATCCGTACACTAACCTTGCAGTAATTCCGGGTACCGATATACCGGTAAAAGTTACATCCGTACATCCGTTAATAGGTGGTAATAACGGATGCCCCGCTCAAAATGAAGCCTACTTTGATGCCTTTAACGGTACCCAACACCCCACAAACTTTAACGGGCAAACCAAGGTACTTACCGCTTTTTCTTACGTTACACCCGGCACCCAATACCATATAAAGCTGGTAATTGCCGATGAGGGCAATTACCGGTACGATTCCGCCATCTTTTTGGGTGGAGGCAGTTTTACCGCTAAGGTAGACCTGGGCCCGGACAGGGTTTTTGCCAATAACAGCCCACTATGCAGCGGCGAGGCCTATCCGCTTGATGCTACTGTACCGGGCGCCACAGGGTACCAGTGGTACAAAAATGGCAGCGCCCTTACCGGGGAGACCACAGCGGCTTACACTGCTACGTCGGCGGGGGATTATAGCGTTACAGTGCAGTTTACGGCAGGTTGCACCGCTGAGGGCGATGTAACCCTGGAGTATGACGCCCCGTTAAACTTTGGCAGCTTTACATTGCTGCAATGCGATGAAGACGGCGATGGGCTCACACAGTATAACCTGGCGCTGGCCGGTGTATTGGCACAAAACGGCAATGCAAACCTGCAGGCCACTGCCTATTACCTTAGCCCTGCCGATGCCGCAAACGACGTACCGATACCTAATGCTGATAATTTTGCCAATACAACGCCCAACCAGCCCATATATGTAAAGCTGGAAAACCAGTACCGATGCAGTGGTATTGCCACGGTAGTGATTTCTACGTCTGCTAATACGGTTACCAGCCCCGCCCCTTTTGAAGTGTGCGATACCGATGGTAGTGACGACGGCCTTTTTACATTCAGCATTACCCCGCTCGACGCGGAGATAACAAGCGGCCTGCCCACAGGTTTGCAGATAAAGTATTATACTACATACCAGGATGCCCTTTTGTATGATAACCCTGTTACAAACCCCGCAGCATTTACTAATACTATACCTTATAGCCAGACTATCTATGCCCGTATAAACCAGGGCGGCGACTGTTATGGCATTGCCGAAGTACCGCTTGTAATACATAGCTTTGGCGATGCCCAAAACGATGAAACCGTATACCTGTGCGAGGGCAGCCCTTTAACCCTTGACGCGGGAGATTATAAAAGTTATACCTGGGCTACTGTACCCGTGCAAACCACACGTGAAGTAGTGGTAAATGATGTAGGCGCCTATAGCGTAACCGTAACCAATAATTTTGACTGTACCGGTACCAAAACCTTTAACGTAGTACTAAGCGGGCCGGTTACCGCACTTAGCGTAGAAACCGCCGACTTTAAAAACGGGCAAAACACCATTACTGCTATAGCCAGCGGCGCGGGCAATTTTGAATACTCCCTGGATGGTATTAATTTCCAGGGCAGCCCTGTCTTTGAACACCTTGAAGCGGGTGCCTATACCGTTTATGCACGCGACAGCAACGGTTGCGGAAATACGGTAACTAAAAAAGCCTACGTACTGGATTACCCAAAATACTTTACCCCTAATGGCGATGCATGGCACGAAACCTGGCGCATTCCCTACCTGGGTAACAGGCAGGGCGTATCGGTAGTTGTGTACGACCGTTTCGGCAAGCTCATTACCGCCTTTAGGGGAAATTCACCCGGATGGGACGGCACGCTTGACGGTAACAAACTACCCGCTACAGATTACTGGTTTATCATTACGCTTGAAGACGGCAGCGAGGTAAAAGGGCATTTTGCCCTGATACGGTAATTCAGGAACGCTAACCTATAAGTATTTGAGTGTAAAAAGTTTAGTCCTTAATAAACTTTTCTGTCCACTGCTGTGTACCTGCGTTAATTTTAATAAAATAAACCCCGTTGATAAGGCGTTCCACGTTTATTTGCGCAGTGTTTTGTGTTTGTTCCAATATTACCTTACCTGATATATCTGTTATCGTTACCTTATCGGCAACTATGTTTTCGGGGTACTGTATGTTTAAAGCCGTTGATGCCGGGTTAGGATACACTTTTATACCTAACAACCCATTACCTGCAACAGCTAGTGTTGTACGTTGGTACACCCTTACATAATCTATGAGCGTAGTGCAGGGGAAAACAGCCTGGGGTACGATAGCGCCACCATAACTCATGTTATCATTACCGCCTACACCTGCCGAGAGTATCATGTAAAATTCATGGTCAAAAGGTTTCCACTGGTTAAAATGGTGCGAGTACTCCGACTTGAATGTCCTTTTGCCGTTAACCATAACCTTAGTATCATAGTCCTGGCCGTCGGGAGCATTGCCTAAAACTCCACCGTCATTAAAGTAGTGTATGTGGTATATGTGTTCATCAATACTAAACTCTATTCGGTTATCAAACCAGTCGATGCGGTACAGGTGGTAGCCGCTGCTCCCTGCCTGGATTTCAGAGTCGGCTACAGGCCAGTTGCCATAGCCGGGGTTTGTTGCGGGCACCTCCTGCTGCTCATAGTTATAATAGCCACCTTTATGGCCGTGGTTCCAGGCCTGGTACTGGTTGTTTTCCCAACTCCAGGCATAGTGCACGCTGCCCAGGTTATAAAACGGTATAGCCCCTACAAATTCGGTAATGTCTATTTCGCCGCCCTGAGGCCACATAATATAAGCTTGGTCGGCAGGCTTTTCGGCGGGCATCATCCAGAAGGCAAAACCCTGGCCTTTATATTTTACATCGCGCGGCCATATGCGGGCCTCTATGCGTGTACCCGGCCCTGCAGAAAACTTGCCGCTGGTGTTTATGCGACCACTAGTATAATTTCGGTCGATATACCATTCATGGCGGGTGGTTATGGCAAGTGCTCCATCGCCAGGGTTATTTGTGCTGGGCAGTATGCTTACATTTTCAGTACGGGCCCGATCGAGCTGTCCGGTGCCAAAGTCGCCGTTAACGCCGGTGCCCGTTTCATACACCCAATTGCTAGTATTTAAAGAAGTACCGTTAAACTCATCGTTCCATAGCAGCGTGTAGCCGGCATATGAGGCTACAGAAGCATCGGTATCATTATCAAGGGTTTCGGTAACTGAGATAGGTGCCGTGTCAGGATTGGTTGCTGTTTGTCCGTTGCAAATTACAGGCATAATTGCCGGCAGCAATAGTAAAATGATCTTTTTCATAACGTTAAGAACTAAAAATAGATGTTTGGATATTTTGGATACCACAAATATATAGAAAAATTATAACGATGTAGTAATTGAAGTAAAAACAAAAAGCCGCTTTTGGATGGATATGTTTTTAGATTGTAACACAGAGATTCGCAGAGGAGCACAGAGATACACTGAGAGAAAGAGCTAATGCCTTCGGCAGAGAACACAAAACTGTACTGTTAACTGTTACCATACAGCTCTGTGTTCTCGTGCTGTAAGCACAATCTTTTTAAAACTCCGTGTATCTCTGTGCTCCTCTGCGAATCTCTGTGCTAAAGCTTAATCTTAGAAAAACTGTTTTAAAGCTTTGCAACCCTCAACTCTTTATGAGTACTTTGTTTACTTTATCCCATAAAAAAACCGCCCTAAGGCGGTTCTCATATTAATATCTTCTCATCTGTTGCTGCACGGGGCCTTTCTTAAGGTTAGCCTTCATCATGGCTATCTGGTCTTTCAGCATACCCTGTTTGTCCAGCTTCTTGCTTTCGCTAAGCCATTTTTCGGCTTCTATCTTTCGCCCTTTGCTTATGGCTATAC
This sequence comes from Flavobacterium sp. RHBU_24, assembly GCF_046613695.1. Taxonomy (NCBI): domain Bacteria; kingdom Pseudomonadati; phylum Bacteroidota; class Flavobacteriia; order Flavobacteriales; family Flavobacteriaceae; genus Flavobacterium; species Flavobacterium sp. RHBU_24. Next base: position 147,224 of record NZ_JBKJHD010000004.1, read on the forward strand.
CGGCAAGGTTAAGTTTTGCCATGGCAAGGTCCTGGTCCATATTTAGGCCCAGTTCTACGGCTTTCTTCAGGTACTTCTCTGCCTGGTTAAGGTTGGTCTGGCTCAGCATCAATCCTTTAAGGTAGTTGTAGTAGCCTTCCTGCTTGCGTACCAAGGCAGTGTGCGGGTTTTTTATCTTGTCGAGCAGCTTGTTAGCGCCGTCAAAATCCTGTTTGCGCAGTTTAAGAAAGGCCATGATAATTATCTCATTTTTAAAGTACGTAAGCACTACTAAAAGCGCTATTAATATGAGGAAAATACCGTTACCTATATTATTTTCTGTAAATTGCCAGATGGCCGTTGCAAAGATAGCTGCGGCAAGCCCCAGCTTTATATTTTTGTTAATCATAATGCCTTGTATAAAATTGCGGTTGCAAAGGTAATAATTTTGCCGCGAAATATTTTTTTATAAAAGCACTTGTGCATAAAAAAAAGCTTTGTATATTTGCACTCGGTTTTTCGGGGTAGTTCCTGTAGCCGTACTAAAGCGATATATAAAGATTTAAAGATACAAAGCAATGAGCAAAAGAACTTTTCAACCATCAAAGAGAAAAAGGAGAAACAAGCACGGTTTTATGGACAGGATGGCCTCTGCCAACGGTAGGAAAGTGCTTGCTCGCAGAAGGGCTAAAGGCCGCCACAAACTAACTGTTAGTAGCGAACCACGCCACAAGAAATAATGTTTTTATAAAACATACATAAAGGTGTTACTTATTTTTAGTAACGCCTTTTTTTATACCCAAGCCTCACTCGCCAAAAGGCCTCACTCCCTCCCGATAGCTATCGGGACTCTCCGAAGGAGAGGGGGAACAGCTGCATTCAGGTACTGTCAGAGCTGAGTAATTCAGGAGACAACCGTACACGACTCCCCTCTCTTTTGGAGAGGGGTTGGAGTGAGGTCTTAAGTAGTATAAAAGACTTAAAATAATATTGTAAATTTGCACAGCCCGATGGAGGGCCTTATATACTAAACACACAACTACAACAACACAATGCCAAAAGACACTTCCATTAAATCTGTACTGATTATCGGCTCGGGCCCCATAGTTATAGGCCAGGCCTGCGAGTTTGACTACGCCGGTTCGCAGGCGGCGCGCTCCATAAGGGAAGAGGGGATAGAAGTTATCCTTATCAACTCTAACCCGGCTACCATCATGACCGACCCTTCTATGGCAGACCACGTGTACCTGAAGCCGCTTAATACAAAGTCGATAATAGAAATACTTAAAGCACACCCTAATATCGACGCCGTACTGCCTACCATGGGCGGGCAAACGGCGCTTAACCTGTGCCTTGAGGCCGAGGAAAAGGGCATTTGGGCCGACTTTAACGTTCGCCTTATAGGGGTTGATGTTAACGCCATAAATATTACCGAAGACCGCGAGCAGTTTAAGCAATTACTGGAGCGCATAGGCATACCTGCCGCGCCGGCTAAAACGGCAAACTCGTTCCTTAAAGGGAAAGAAATAGCGCAGGAGTTTGGGTTTCCGTTGGTGATACGCCCGTCGTTTACACTGGGTGGTACAGGGGCTGCTTTTGTACACAAAAAAGAAGATTTTGACAACCTGCTTACCTATGGCCTTGAGATGTCGCCCATACATGAGGTGCTTATCGACAAAGCCCTTTTAGGCTGGAAAGAATATGAATTAGAATTACTTCGCGATAAGAACGATAATGTGGTTATTATCTGTTCTATCGAAAATATGGACCCTATGGGCATCCACACCGGTGATAGTATCACCGTAGCGCCTGCCATGACGCTTAGCGATACTACGTTCCAGAAAATGAGGGACATGGCCATACTGATGATGCGCAGCATAGGCAACTTTGCCGGCGGCTGTAACGTGCAGTTTGCCGTAAGCCCTGATGAAAAAGAAGATATCGTAGCCATCGAAATAAACCCAAGGGTATCACGCTCATCGGCACTGGCCAGTAAAGCTACCGGTTACCCTATTGCAAAAATAGCCTCTAAACTGGCATTAGGTTACCACCTTGACGAACTACAGAATCAAATTACAAAATCTACGTCGGCTTTATTTGAGCCAACGCTTGACTATGTAATCGTTAAAATACCGCGCTGGAACTTTGATAAATTTGAAGGAGCCGACCGTACCCTGGGCCTCCAGATGAAATCAGTAGGGGAAGTTATGGGCATAGGCCGCTCGTTTCAGGAGGCGCTGCACAAGGCCACCCAGTCGCTTGAAATTAAGCGCAACGGGCTGGGTGCCGATGGCAAGGGTTATACCAACTACGACCAGATTATTGATAAGCTTACCCACGCCAGCTGGGACCGTGTGTTTGTGATTTACGATGCCATACAAATGGGCATCCCGCTGAGCCGCATCCACGAAATTACTAAAATAGACATGTGGTTCCTTAAGCAATATGAGGAACTGTATTCACTTGAAAAAGAAATTTCTACCTTTAATATTGATACGCTTCCTAAAGAATTGCTTCTTGAGGCTAAACAGAAAGGCTTTGCCGACAGGCAGCTGGCCCACATGATGGGCTGCAAAGAAAGCGATGTATACAGCAAACGTGAAGAAATGGGCGTTAAGCGCGTGTACAAGCTGGTTGATACCTGCGCCGCAGAGTTTGAAGCTAAAACGCCATACTACTACTCAACGTTTGAGGCGGAGATAGAAAAAGCGGATGGTACTAAATATGTACATAACGAGAGTATAGTATCTGACCGTAAAAAGGTTGTAGTACTGGGCTCAGGGCCTAACCGTATAGGCCAGGGTATTGAGTTTGACTATTCGTGTGTACATGGCGTACTGGCTGCCGCCGAATGCGGTTACGAAACCATCATGATAAACTGTAACCCTGAAACCGTATCAACAGATTTTGATACCGCTGATAAGCTGTACTTTGAGCCGGTGTTCTGGGAGCATATATACGACATTATCCGCCATGAAAAGCCCGAAGGCGTTATCGTACAGCTGGGTGGGCAAACCGCCCTTAAGCTGGCCGAGAAGCTTGACCGCTATGGCATAAAAATATTAGGCACCAGCTTTGACGCGCTGGACTTAGCCGAAGACAGAGGCCGCTTCTCAGACCTGCTGACGGAGTTGGGTATACCATTCCCCCAGTTTGGTATCGCGGAGAGTGCAGACGAGGCCAGTGTGCTTGCCGAGACGCTTGACTTCCCGCTACTGGTAAGGCCAAGTTATGTACTGGGCGGCCAGGGCATGAAGATTGTTATCAACAAGCAGGAGCTTGAAGAGCATGTTATCGACCTGCTAAAGAGCATACCGGGCAACAAACTGCTACTTGACCACTACCTTGATGGCGCCATAGAGGCCGAAGCCGATGCCATTTGCGACGGTGAAGATGTATACATTATAGGCATCATGGAGCACATAGAGCCGTGTGGGGTACACTCTGGCGACAGTAATGCCACCCTGCCCCCATTCAACCTGGGTGAGTTTGTAATGCAGCAGATAAAAGACCACACTAAAAAGATAGCGCTTGCGCTTAAAACGGTAGGGCTTATCAACATACAGTTTGCTATTAAAGATGATATCGTATACATTATAGAGGCCAACCCAAGGGCGAGCCGCACGGTGCCGTTTATTGCAAAAGCCTATGGCGAGCCGTATGTAAACTATGCTACTAAGGTAATGCTGGGCGCTAAAAAGATAAAAGACTTTACCTTTAACCCGCAGCTTAAGGGCTTTGCCATCAAGCAGCCGGTGTTCTCGTTCAGCAAGTTCCCTGGCGTGAATAAAAAACTGGGGCCTGAGATGAAGTCAACCGGCGAGAGCATCCTCTTTATAGACGACCTGAAGGACGACCAGTTCTATGAGCTGTACAGCCGCAGGAAAATGTACCTTAGCAAATAGCCACATTTTTTGTGACTTCTATAAATAATAAAGCCTCTATGTAGAGGCTTTTGTTATTTAAAAATCGAAAATTAAATCATTATTATAATGCTGATATACAATTAAATTATTAGATTTAAAAAAAATATTTATTCTATGAGTTCGCAGAGGGACACTTTAACTGATCAACTAAAAAGTTTTTACATGACATTTGAAGAGATAAGTTCTGAAGCTTTTCTTAGAACTGATAGGTTAGCAAGTCAATCTTTAAGTGAATACAAAAATGACCATCTAGATATTCTAAAAAAATTGAATATAATTTGTGATAATTTGGATGAACTAAGCATAACTGTTTTAATTTCTCTTTCAACTTATTTTACTAATTATTATGCTTTTATAAATACTTTATGTAGAATTGATGATAAGGAGTTTATTAGGCAAAAAGAAATCAACGAAAATTTATTTGAGAAGCATGTCGAGGATTTTAAAGAAATTTGGTCTAAAATAGCCGGTCTGGTTATTCATAAAGGGCAAATTAAAGATATGAATATCTTATCAAATGATCTTAAAAATAAAGTAGATTCATTGGGTAATCAAGCATCTTTATTAGAAAAAAATATAAGGGAGTCGCAAAGCCTTAAAAATTCTTTAGAAGCTCAATTAGAGGAGCAAAAGAAAAGATACGAAACAACCAATACTAATCAAGAGTTAGAAAAACAAAGTGATGTTTATAAAACAATCGCTGAAAAATATAAAAGCAACGCAAAGGCATGGCTTGTAGGCGTAATTCTGTCTGGATTGCTTTTAATTATCGTTTTGTTTTGCATGAAATCAAATTTCTGTTTTGACCTCGGATGTTACAGTACAACAAAATTATTAGATTATAATGAAGTATGTCAAGAATGTGGTGAACATGTATTGTGGCTCGAAATGTTTAAATCTATATTTTTTCGATTAATAATTATTTCGATTAATATCTATATACTTACTTTTTGTGTAAAAAATTATAACGCCTGTATGCACAACAAGATAACTAATGAGGTTAGACAGAACTCGTTTACTTCTGCTTTACATTTTTATAATACTACAACAGGTGATAAAAAAGATGAAATTTTATTGAGGGCAACTGAGGCTATTTTTAGCCATCGAAATACTGGCTACAATGGTAAAGGAAGTGAGCCTGTAAGCCCATCAATAGTTCAAAATATAATTGATAAGGTTAACCCCAGTTAAACAGAAAATGCCCCCTATAGGGCATTTTCTGTTTTATAAAAAGATAAGAATTATATCCTGTTTGCTATCTTAGCCACTTTCCAGTAGCGTACGATGTCTGTAAGTAACTGCTCATAATCCGCATAATCATTTGGCTTGGTAAAGTAACCCTGTACCGAGAGTTCGTATGATTTTTTCATAAACTCGGTATTATCTCCCGATGTGGTAAGGAACACATAGGGTACGCACTTGTCGCGTAATACGGGGTTGTCAAATATTATACGCCTTATTTCAAACCCGTTAAGCCTGGGCATATTGATATCGGATACAATTAGAAAGGGCGAGTCCGGCGTGTCAGTCAAAAACTTTAGCGCGTCTTCGCCGTTATTAAAAGTAAGTACTTCATTAGTATAATCATTTTTCCGGATGACTATATCAAATACTTCCTGTATCACCTCCAGGTCTTCCCTATCGTCATCAATAACTATAATTTTTCCGTTTAAATTCATCTTACTAATATTACTTCTTACAAAAATAAGGTTTTTGCCACAAGTGGCAAAATTATACAATAAAGTGTATCGCGTGTTATGTTTTAAGTCCGGAAAACCACTTAAGGCTATTTTGCGTTAAAAAGCCCATAGAGCAATTATATATTTGTTAAATAATTACATAAATATAACATTTAATTAACATACTCTTTAATTAATGAAAAATGCCTCTATATTTGCACAAACGCTACACTAACAAATGAACACACAATTACTTAATCGCTTTAACGGCAGTAAGCTGTTTTTGCTGCTCCTTTTATTACAGGCAATAGGCTATGCCCAGGTAAACTTTACCCAAAGTAACCTGCCTATTGTAATTATTACCACCGATAACAACGCCGAGATTCCGGACGACCCTAAAATACCGGCGAGTATGAAGATTATTTACCATACCGATGGCAGTACCAATTATGTAAGTGACCAGGATACTCCATCATTGTTAAATTACAGCGGGCGTATAAAGATAGAGCTGCGTGGCTCAAGTTCGCAGGATTTACCCAAGAAACAATACAGCTGGACCACGTATGAAAATAATGACACCACCAAGAAAAAGGTAAGCATTATGGGCATGCCAAAGCAAAACGACTGGATTTTAAACGGCCTCGCTTTCGACCCGTCGCTCATCCGTGATTACCTTTCGTACAACCTTTCGCGCCAAATGGGCTACTATACCACGCGCACCCAGTGGTGTGAAGTAATAATAAACGGCGATTACCGCGGGCTGTACATCCTCCAGGAAAAACTGAAACAGGATGAAAACCGCATTAATATTGAAGAGATAGCCGAAGATGCCTCAGAAGGTATGCCCCTTACCGGCGGCTATATTACTAAGGCAGACAAAACAACAGGCGGCGACCCGGTGGCCTGGAGCATGCAATCGTATGTAGGGTGGACGGATTTTATACATGAATTGCCAAAGCCGGAAGATGTTACCCCAGCCCAGGATGATTATATACACGGGCAGTTTAATAGCCTTGCCAGCACATCAGATGCTCATAATAACGACTTTGCAACGGGATATCCATCTATTATCGATATACCCACTTTTGTAGATTTTATGGTAATGTCTGAAATTTCGGGCAATGTAGATACCTACCAGATAAGCACCTATTTCCATAAGGATATTGGTGGAAAACTGCGTGCCGGCCCTATTTGGGATTATAACCTTACCTACGGCAACGACCTTTTTATATATGGTTTTGACCGCAGCCACTACAACGTTTGGCAATTTGATAATGGCGATAACGAAGGACCTAAATTTTGGAAAGACCTGTATAATACTCCGCTGTTTAAATGTTATTTTTCACGCAGGTGGCATGAGGTTACACAGGCGGGGCAGCCGCTTAATGTGCAAAGCATTAATGCCTTTATAGATGAAACAACCGCACTTATAGCTGATGCGGCAGTACGCGAACAGGAACGCTGGGGCACAGTACCGGATTTTGCCGGAGAAGTGCAAACCATGAAAAACTGGATAGCGCAGCGCATCGCATGGATTAATAACCACATAGGCAGTTACTCGGCGTGCGAAAACCCTGTGCTTCCCTCACTGGTAATTACCAAAATAAATTACAACCCGGGAGAATCTCCCGAGTTCCCGGAATCTGATGATCAGGAGTTTTTCGCCATAAAAAACACCGGTAACACGGCTGTAGACCTTACCGGCATCTACCTGCGTGAGCTTGGCATATCCTACCAGTTTCCGGCAGGCAGCTCTATTGCAGCAGGCGAAACGTATTTTATAGCCGGTAACCCTGAGGTATTTGAGCAAAAGTATGGTTACGCACCGTTTGGCGAATTTCAGCGCACGCTGCCAAACAGCACGCTGAATTTAGTGCTTGCCGATGGTATGGGTAATATTATAGATGCCGTAGCATATGATGATGATGCTCCCTGGCCTAGTGCCGATGGTAACGGAATGTACCTAACGCTGACTGACGAAAGCCTTGACAACAGCCTGCCTGGAAGCTGGGCAGCAGTGCCCGATGCTACGCTGGGAATTAAAGGTATAAAAGCCGATGCCAAAGTGTCGTTGTACCCAAATCCGGTGACGAACGTGCTTAACATACAGGCGAACGAAATTATTGATACTTTCGAGGTGTATAATATCTATGGCAAACAGTTGCAAAAAGGATATACCGGCGGGCTTACTGTACAGGCCAACTTTAGCGGCTATGCATCAGGGGTTTATTTTATAAAAATAAAAACTACCTCTGGCACTACGACTAAAAAAGTTGTGAAACAGTAATTTCCACATCATTATATGCATAAAGAAAAACAAAAGCCTCCGCGATTGCGGAGGCTTTTACTATTTATAAAATACAGTTGCCAGCAAGCCGACAGCCATAAACTAATTACGCTATTTTAAAACGCTTACGGTCATTCTCAGTAAGGTAAATTTTGCGAAGGCGCAGGCTCTTAGGCGTTACCTCTACATATTCATCTTTCTGGATGTACTCAAGGGCTTCCTCAAGGGAGAATTTAACCGCAGGTATAATCCTCGCTTTATCATCCGCACCTGAAGAACGTACGTTACTAAGTTTTTTGGTTTTGGTAACGTTAACCGTCATATCATCACCACGGCTGTTTTCACCTATAACCTGGCCTTCGTAAATGTCCTCGTTAGGGTCTACAAAGAACTTGCCACGGTCTTGCAGCTTATCAATAGAGTAAGGTATCGCCTTACCGTTTTCCATAGAAATAAGCGATCCGCTCAAACGGCCCGGTATTTCACCTTTGTACGGCTGGTATTCAAGGAAACGGTGCGCCATGATGGCCTCACCCGCAGTTGCGGTAAGCAGCTGGTTCCTAAGCCCGATAATACCACGAGATGGTATAAGGAACTTAACAATCATACGCTCTCCTTTTGGCTCCATACTCAGCATTTCGCCTTTACGCATGGTTACAAACTCTACCGCACGGCCACTTAGGTTTTCCGGTAAGTCGATGGTAAGCTCTTCGATAGGCTCACATTTGCGGCCATCAATTTCTTTAATGATAACCTGCGGCTGGCCTATTTGCAACTCGTAGCCTTCCCTCCTCATCGTCTCAATAAGAACCGACAAGTGAAGTACGCCACGGCCAAATACCATAAATTTATCGGCACTATCGGTATCGGCTACGCGAAGTGCAAGGTTTTTTTCAAGCTCTTTGGCTAACCTGTCTTTAATGTGGCGCGAGGTAACAAATTTACCTTCTTTGCCAAAGAAAGGAGAGTCGTTAATGGTGAAAAGCATACTCATGGTAGGCTCATCAATAGCTATTGATGTAAGCGCTTCAGGGTTTTCAAAATCGGCAACGGTATCGCCTATCTCAAAACCTTCCAGGCCTACTATGGCACAAATATCTCCGGCTACCACTTCGCTTACTTTTAAGCGGCCAAGGCCCTCAAAAGTATGAAGCTCCTTAATTTTTGATTTGCTTATTTTACCGTCGCGTTTTACAAGAGATACGTTCATACCTTCTTTAAGTACGCCCCTTTCAAGGCGGCCTATGGCAATACGGCCGGTAAAGCTGCTAAAGTCAAGAGATGTAATAAGCATTTGCGGTGTACCTTCAGATACTTTAGGTGCAGGCACGTGCTCTATAACCATGTCAAGAAGCGGCTCTATATTGGTTGTAACATTCTCCCAATGGTCGCTCATCCAGTTGTTTTTTGCACTACCATATACAGTAGGGAAATCAAGCTGCCACTCTTCGGCGCCAAGCTCAAACATCAGGTCAAACACCTTTTCGTGCACTTCCTCAGGGGTACAGTTTTCTTTATCTACTTTGTTGATAACCACACATGGTTTAAGGCCAAGGTCTAACGCTTTTTGAAGTACAAAACGTGTTTGTGGCATAGGGCCTTCAAAAGCATCCACCAGCAGGCAAACACCATCGGCCATGTTAAGTACGCGCTCTACTTCGCCACCAAAGTCGGCGTGGCCCGGGGTATCAATAATATTGATCTTGGTACCTTTATATACAACCGAAACGTTTTTTGAGGTAATGGTAATACCACGCTCACGCTCAAGGTCGTTGTTGTCCAGTATCAGGTCGCCGGTATTCTCGTTTTCACGGAATAATTGGCAGTGGTACATAATTTTGTCTACCAGGGTAGTTTTACCGTGGTCTACGTGGGCAATAATTGCAATGTTTCTAATAGCAGCCATCTGTCTTTTTTTGAAGCTGCAAAGGTACATTTTATTTTGACAAAAAAAACTTTAGCTATGAGCATGTTAGGTATTAAAGCAAAAAAATGACACCAACTAAATGTTATTGTAACATTAACCGTGTTAAAACGGGTGTAAACTGCATTTAACTGCTGCCCTATCCTGAAATGCTATAGATGCTAAAAAACACAGCGCTACTATTTTAAGGTAACTTTATACTATTAGTATTACAAAATTGTTTACTTTTGTTCAATCTTTACACGAAAAGAATGAACAATATTAAAAACACCTTTACCATTAAGGACCTTGAAAACCTCACCGGCATTAAGGCCCACACCATACGCATATGGGAAAAAAGGTATAATATATTAACACCATTGCGTACCGATACCAATATAAGGGTATACGACGCGCACAGCCTTCAAAAGCTTTTAAATATAAATACCCTTAATACCTTTGGGTACAAAATAAGTACGATTTCTAAAGTTGCCGAGGAAAAGCTGCCCGCAATGGTTAAAGAGATACTGAGCGGCAAAACCATTAACAACCACGTGTTGAGTAACTTTAAGCTGTCGATGATGAATTTTGACGTGCAACTGTTTCTACGTACTTATGAGGCCGTGGCTAAAACAAATACGTTTAGCTATATTTTTCATAACTGCTTTATGCAGCTCCTTGAAGAGATAGGCAACCTGTGGCAGACGGGCACCATAACGCCCGCGCACGAACATTTTATAAGCAACCTGATAAAGCAAAAGATAGCAGTAAATACCGAAGCGCAGCAGCTGGCCGAAGTAGTGCGCACAGACCGTGTATTTGTGCTGTACCTGCCGGAGGGCGAAATACACGAAATAGGCCTTATGCTACTTAACTATGAACTGCTGCTGGCAGGCTTCCGCACGGTATACCTGGGCGAGAGCGTGCCCCTGGCTAACATACGCGATATTAAAAAAACGTTTGATAATATTACATTTATTACCTACCTTACTGTAGAACCCGCCATTGCGGAAATACCCCACTTTATTAGCCAGATGAAGGAAAGTGTGGTTAACGACAGCACTACGCAGCTACTGATTTTTGGCCGCCATGCAGAGGTAATAAACCCGCTTACTGTGGGTACGCCCATCAAAACCTTTTCGTCTATAAAAAGTTTTACAGATACTTTATAGATAAGATTTTAACAACTGTTATAGGGTATTTTAAAGTTATAAGAGATAATTTAGGAGGCAATGAAAAAAGATATTAAAATTATAGGCTCAGGATTTTCATCATTGGCGGCTGCGTGCTACCTGGCGCAACAGGGGCATACTGTTACCGTTTATGAAAAAAATGCCACACCGGGGGGCAGGGCAAGGCGCTTGCAAAAAGACGGCTTTACCTTTGATATGGGGCCTACCTGGTACTGGATGCCTGATGTTTTTGAACGCTTTTTTGCCGATTTTGGTAAGCAACCCTCCCACTATTATTCCCTTAAAAAACTGTCGCCTGCCTATCGGGTTTACTTTGGCGAGGCCGATTATATGGATATTGCCGATAACCCGGATGATATTATAAAAACTTTTGAAAGTGTTGAAGCAGGCAGCGGTACCGCCTTGCAATCTTTTATGGCAGAAGCCCATGACAATTATGAAATAGCCATAAAAAACCTAGTGTACCGTCCGGGAGAATCCCCTCTGGAGTTGGTTACGCCCCAAACCATTACCCGCCTGGGTCAGTTTATGGGCAATATAAGCCGCGACATCCGTAAAAAGTTTAAGAACAGCAAGCTGGTGCAGGTGCTGGAGTTTCCGGTACTGTTCCTTGGCGCTAAGCCCAGCGATACGCCCAGCTTTTACAGCTTTATGAACCACGCCGACTTTGGCCTGGGTACCTGGCATCCTAAAAATGGTATGTACAGCGTGGTAGAAGGTATGGTGAGGCTGGCTGAAGATTTGGGCGTAAACATCATTACCGATGCGCCTGTTGCTAAAATTAATGTAGCAAACGGGGCAGTGGCTTCGCTAAATATAAATAATGAAACCATTACTGCCGACCTTATTGTGTGCGGCGCCGATTACCACCACGGCGAAAGCCTGCTCGACCCGCAATACCGCCAGTATTCTGAAAAGTACTGGGAAGCCAAAACATTTGCGCCTTCCTCCCTCCTGTTTTATGTAGGCTTTGATAAAAAACTGGAGAACCTGGAGCACCACACACTGTTTTTTGACACCGACTTTGATGTGCACGCGAAGGATATTTATGACAATCCCCGCTGGCCCGATGAACCTTTGTTTTACGCCAGCTTTCCCTCTAAAACCGATGAAAATGCCGCACCACAAGGACAGGAGGCAGCAACCTTCCTTATTCCTCTTGCCCCTGGTATAGAAGACACGCCTGAATTGCGCGAAAAGTACTTCGGTATCATCATTAACAGGCTTGAAAAACTAACCGGACAGGAGGTGCAAAGCCACATACTGTTTAAAGAATCGTACTGCCTTAACGACTTTATTAACGATTATAACTCATACAAAGGAAATGCCTATGGCCTTGCCAATACGTTGTGGCAAACGGCGTTCCTTCGCCCCAAATTACGCAGCCCAAAAGTTAAGGGCCTGTATTTTACAGGGCAGCTTACCGTACCCGGGCCGGGCGTACCCCCCGCCCTCATCTCGGGCAAGCTGGTAGCCGACCTTATACAAAAACAACTTGCTAAATCCTCAAAAACACCTATAACTGCAACCGTATGAAATCGATTTTTGACACCATATCCTTTGCCTGCAGCCGTAGCATTACGCGTGCCTACAGCACTTCGTTTGCCTCGGCTGTAAAAATGCTGGCACCCTCTATAAGGCAGGATATTTATAACATATACGGCTTTGTGCGCTGTGCCGACGAAATTGTAGACAGCTTTCACGATTATGACAAGGAACAGTTGTTTAGCATGTTTGAGGCTGAGCTTGCCAGCGCGATACACCATGGCATAAGCCTTAACCCGGTACTGAACGCGTTTCAGCACACGGTAAAAAAATATAACATTCCACAGGAACTTATCGATGCTTTTATGAAAAGCATGAAGCTTGATTTGTACAAAAAAGAATACACCAGCTTTGCAGAGTATAACGAGTATATTTATGGCAGCGCCGATGTTGTAGGGCTTATGTGCCTTAAAGTATTTGTAAATAATGACGATGTCCGCTACAATCAATTAAAAGACGCTGCCATGAGGCTGGGCTCTGCGTTCCAGAAGGTTAATTTTCTGCGCGACCTTAAGGCAGATATGGAAGGGCTTGACCGCATCTACTTCCCTACCCTTAACCTGGAAGAGATGAACGATCAAACTAAGCACGCAATTGTTGAGGAGATTGAGGCCGACCTTCATGAAGGCTATAAAGGAATCCTGCAGTTGCCCACCGAGGCAAAGTTTGGTGTATATACTGCCTATGTATATTACAAAGCACTGCTTACAAAGCTTAAGAATACGCCCCCGCTGGAGATTAAAAACCGCCGCATCCGCGTACCGGATTACCAGAAAGTTACACTGCTTGCCAAATGTTACCTTGACTACCGTTTTAATTTTATATAAATTTGCCTTATGCCCGTCTGGATACACATACTCGTTTTTTTTGGTGCCTTTTTCATGATGGAATTTATGGCGTGGTTTACCCATAAGTATGTAATGCATGGCTTTTTGTGGAGCCTGCACCGCGACCACCACCTTAAAGACCACGACTCGTGGTTTGAGCGCAACGATACTTTTTTTATATTTTATGCCATTATAAGCATTGTTTTTTTCCTGCTGTGGCGCTACGATATTTTAGAAATCGGCCTTGCCATAGGCATGGGTATTTTTGCCTACGGGTTTACCTATTTTATGGTACACGACATTTTCATCCACCAGAGGTTTAAGATTTTTCGCAATGCAAACAGCCGCTACGGCAAAGCCGTGCGCCGCGCCCACAAAATGCACCATAAGCATATTAATAAAGAGCACGGCGAGTGCTTTGGGATGCTGCTGTTCCCATATAAATACTGGAAGAAATAGCAAAATTTAAAACTGATTAGTATATTTGGGCAACCAAATTAACCAATATGTTAGAACTCCCCATAACCATCAGGACGCCAAGGCCCGATGAAGTATCATCAGATTATCTCTCAAAAATAAATTTGGCCAAATCGGCTAATATAGTTGAAGGCTACACCTTGTATACTGTTGATGACCCGTCGCTTTCATATAACTTTTATGCCGAGATTAATGTAGACAACTCACGGTTTTGGAGCTTGTTTACAACATTCCTGCTTTCTTATAATACTGAAGTTTCGTTGCTCTTTGGGCATGTTGATACTGAGCCGTTCTTAGGCAGGTATTCGGATAAGTTTGAAATATTAAATGCGATATCAGAATATAGCTATGAACTTAGTGTTGATCCTTTTTTAGAATTTGGAATAGTTTACAGCCACAATGGTATAACCAAAGAAGCCTATGTAAAAAAACCAAAGTACATACAGTACTGGGGTGTTGATTTTGAAGAGTTTGACCAGATAATGCAAAAATTTTCAATTTACAAAAGTGATGATTTAAACTTTATAGATGAGTATCCGATGGTAAGCGAAAGTGTACGGATGCATAATGATGCCGCGACAGATACCGGCGTGATAATAGAAAAACTTACAGCAATTTTTACGGAATAAAAATAGCATGGAGATCAGTAAAATTTCACAGTAATATAACGCAAAAAATAAAACAGCTGCACTTTCATGCAGCCCGTTTACTATTATATTTCTACCCTTTTAAAGGTGTTTATCTTATCCAGTTCCAGTATGGTTTTGGTCTGGTCGTTATTTTCGGCATACATCATTTCAAATTTGGCGCCATATACAATTTCATCAAAGGTGTAGCTGGTACTAATAGCCACGGTAGTACTAAAAAGGTCGTCAAACGCTTTCACAGCAACAATAACCTCTCCTTCCATATTGGCAAAATCCTCCGCAGTAAAACCATACAGGGGGCTTTCTTCGGTTATGGGGTGCACAAGTGTCCAGCTTAGCGAAAGTGAGTTAATATAACTCATCTCCAGTGGCAACTGGTAAAATTTGTTTACCGGGTTGCCGTGTTCGTCTTTAATTACCATACCCAGGGTAACGCGCGCCTCGGCATCCATAAGGTTGGTATTTTTGGGCGATGCCATACGCATCATTAGTCCGCGGCCATCCTTGTAAGGCGATATCAGTGCATTATGCGAAAAAATAACAAACGCCTGGGGCTTGCTAAAGCGCCCGTAAAACAAACCCGTAGCTATGGCAAAACTAAGCAGGCCTGTCAATGCTTCGGTGGCGGCCAGGGCACTGGTGGCAATGCCATTGGGGCTTATGTGGCCATAGCCTACTGTGGTAAACGTCTGTGCACTAAAAAAATAGGCTTTCCCAAACTGAATCCACTTACTTTCTATACTGCCTATACCATCAAGGTTTTCTACGCCAATGGCATAATACAGCGAAGCAAACACGAAATTAATACTCGCGTAAAAGGATACAATAATACCCAAAAACTTCCATCCGGGCATAGTTAACATGGTGTGGTACCAACTAATACGCTCAAAAAAAGTCAGCCCGCGTTTGATAACATTGGCCGAACCATCTTTATTGATAAACCGCCCCCCATAACTCGAGGGGTTGGTACCAAAACCGGTGGTAGTTACGCTTTCTGCCTTGCTGTTAACTTTTTTTACCGAATCTTTAGCCATATAAATTTGTCTAAAATTACTGCTTCACAACACTTTAATCATGGCGCATGAGGTGGTTCCATCTTATAAATAAACACCCGGTGCGTAACTTGTAAAGTCCGCCGGCAGAGTGAGCGCACCGGCTTAACCTTATAATTGCTTACTATGATGTTTTAAACCCCAAAAGTATCAATAATTTATTTAAATCGTACAATACTTCAGCGGTTATAGGGCCATGGAAAGTGCGAACTTCTGCACTAACCGTAAAGTTTCATTTATGGTACTCTCGCGGTTCAGGTGCTGTAAAAGTTATCTAATTTAGAATGTTAAAGAGCCATCCGTCTGGGCAGCTTATTTTCAACTTATCATAATATATAGCTGAAAATCAACACATATTTATACCCTAAAATAATTTTGTATCTATTATTTAACTAATTTTACAATACCATGCCAAACCATTAACTAATAACTATGCAACGTTTATTAGTACATATCGCTCTGTTATTGTTTCCGCTCTTACTATTCAGCCAGGGCGACAGCCTCTTTTTTTCAGATGCCATCAAAATAAAATACAAAACCTATAAGGCACAATCAGAGCGTGCTTTTCGCAACGGCGATATAGAAAAAGGGAAATTGTTGTTTGATTCGCTGGTATCGCATCGCCTTAAAGGCACTACGTTTGACGACTTTACCTTTAAAAAAGCAGGCGGGGCAAAACTTGAACTCAGCAGCATACATAAGCCTATTGTACTGGTAACGTTTGCCTCATGGTGCGTACCGGCCACCGGTGAAATCCCGGCGCTGAACCGCCTTGCACAAAAATACCGTAAAGATGTGCAGTTTGTAGTGTTGTTTTGGGACCGTAAGCATAACATGAAGAAGATAGCCCATAAGTTTAACCATAGCATTATTGTATGCTACGCGCACGAATCGTATAAAAACGATGCTCCTGTAGTTGCGGCTGTAAAGCACACCCTGGGCTTTCCTACCGCTTTTTACCTTGATGAAAACCGTAAGGTTATCGATATAAAACGATGTGGCCTAAACCAGGTTTTCAAGAAAACCCAATACCAGAAAGCCTACGCCCTCAATTATAATGCCTACCTTACTAATATGGCGCCGCTGGTTATGAACATGGAACTTAAAAAAGAAGTTTTGGCGGTAAAATAACGGCATTCTTTTTGCTGGTTCAGAGCAAAACCAATGACGACATGAAACTATTTATCAGCAGTTTAGCCATATTACTTATACCAATATGTTTATTTGGGCAAGAGGCAAAATTTACACCGCCCTCGCCAAAGTATAAAATTAACGGCCAGGCGGTAATATACGAAGGTTACATCATAAGCCGCGATGGGGCAAAAGCCTATACCGAGAAACGCGAACCTGTCGGTTTTTGCTTTAACTACGAGGCGCGGCTTCCGGTAATAAAGGAAGTAGATAGCCTGGTTATGGTAGCCTTTAGCAAGGAAAACAGAAATGACGATTACGAGTTTTTATACGTCAGCAAAAAGAGTATTGGTAATGAAACTGATATTCCTTTAGATAATTATGACCTTAACGAGCGTTATGTTTATAACGAATCATGGCGCTATGAGAACGTTTCATCTGCTGAAGACTGTGGGGAAAGCAACGAAACTCCAATTGAGAAAGATGCTTTTAACCCTGATGATTACCCCGACGCTCTAGTTGAGTTAGTTAGTGAAAAAGATTTTTTTAATGCGGAACTTAAGGCAATTGATTACCTCACAATAGATAAATCAATCAAAAAAGTGGACGAGACCATAACTATAGGTGGGCAAAAATTTACCGATGATGTAAGTGAAGAAGGCGCAATGCTTATCAACGCATTTACCTATGTAGGTGACTATAAAGCCGTAATGCCTCTTTGCTTGAATACATGTGTTCTGTCTGTGAAGAGTATAGCTACCTACTTATTAATAAACAGACAGGTAAAGAAATAGCAATCTCTACAAATATTCCGGTTTTCTCTAAAGACTATAAATACGTGATGGATTTAGGCCAGCTTTTTAGCAGTAACCCCACAATACTGTCCTGCTACAAATGGAAAGATAAAAACAAAACCGAAGTACCAAGTACCTATAAAGAATTTGCCAACTGGTCGCCCGTAGGCAAAGGCTTTTGGGGGAATGACGATTGTTTTTATACGCCTGTAGTGCCTACAATAACAATAGATAACCACAATGCCGAAGAAAAGGAACGCACTGTAGACGCTTTTAACTTCAGGTATGTAAAGATAACCATTAAAGGGCCTACGCCAAAACATGAATAATCAGGTTAAAGAATTTCTCAGTCTTTAAATTATCCAAATCTTTCAATCAAACCAATAAATTCAGCAAATGCGGCTGGTTGTTAAGGTAGTCTACATAAAAGCCGCGCTCCTTCATATTAGCCAGTAGCACATCATATTCCGATGCATTTTTAAGCTCAATACCCACAACCGCGGTACCTTTTTCTTTGCTGTTCTTCTTGGTATATTCAAAATGGGTAATATCATCCGTAGGGCCTAAAACGTTCATTACAAATTCGCGCAGGGCACCGGGCCGTTGCGGGAATTTTACCAGGAAATAATGCTTGAGCCCCGCATACAGCAGCGCCCCCTCCTTAATTTCCTCCATACGGGTAATGTCGTTGTTACTGCCGGAAATGATGCACACCACGTTCTTGCCTTTAATTTCATCGGCAAACTGGTATAATGCCGCTACCGATAGCGCCCCGGCTGGCTCGGCAACAATGGCATCCTTATTATACATGCTCAGTATCACCTGGCAAATTCGGCCCTCTTCTACCGTACGCATGTCGTGCAGGGTCTGTTTACAAATATCAAAGGTATACTCGCCCACCTTTTGTACAGCGGCGCCATCTACAAATTTATTAATACGGTCCAGGTGAACCGTTTCGCCCTTTTCAAGCGCTTTTTTCATACTGGGTGCTCCCGTAGGCTCCACCCCTATTATCTTCGTATCGGGCGAAAGCTGCTGAAATACCGAGCTCAGCCCCGCTGCAAGCCCACCTCCGCCTATAGGCACGAAAATGTAGTCTATGGGTTGCGGCAGCTGCTCCAGTATTTCCAGTGCTATGGTGGCCTGCCCTTCAATAATCTTAGGGTCGTCAAAAGGGTGTATGAACACCGCCCCGCGCGATTCGCAAAAATCAGTCGCGGCATACTTGGCTTCATCAAAGGTATCGCCAGCCAAAACCACATCTACATAATCACCTCCAAACATTTTTACCTGCTCCAGCTTTTGCCCCGGTGTGGGTGTGGGCATAAAAATGGTGCCGTGCACCTGCATTTTATTACAGGCAAAAGCCACACCCTGCGCATGGTTGCCGGCGCTGGCGCATACCACGCCTTTAGCCAGGTCGGTAACGCTAAGGGTAGCCATTTTGTTATAGGCGCCACGAAGCTTGTAGGAACGTACCGGCTGCAGGTCTTCCCGCTTGAAATAAATGTGCGCGCCATACATTTCGCTGGCCGTACGGTTTAGCGTAAGCGGCGTGCGGTTAATGATGCCTTTTAGCCTGTCGGCTGCCTGTTGCACATCGTTTAAAGCCGGGAAATATGTTGTTTTGGTATTCATGTTTTCTGTCTCCTGCAAGGTTTTAAAAACCTTGTAGGTATTTTGTAACGGTAAATATAAAACCTACAAGGTCAAAGACCTTGCAGGTTGTGAGTTAAATATGCTAAAGAATAGCTTCGCTGTCGCCGTGCGACCTTAGTTGTTCTCAGGCCTGAGGCTGCGCACCGTTTTACCCGCCTGCCACATTTCGCTGTCGCGAAGCTCGGCAAGTTCGGCTTCCAATTTTACACGGTAGTCCGGCTTGCTGTTGCTGCTTATCGAATACCCTGCCTCTTTACCTGTTTCTACACTATCATACAGTTCTTCAAATACAGGCTTGGTAGCATCTTTAAATTTTTTCCACCAGTCAAGCGCGCCACGCTGTGCAGTGGTAGAACAATTGGCATACATCCAGTCCATACCGTTCTCTGCCACAAGCGGCATAAGCGATTGCGTAAGCTCTTCCACGGTTTCATTAAACGCCTCAGAGGGTGTATGGCCTTTAGAACGAAGCACCTCATACTGGGCCGCGAAAATACCCTGAATAGCGCCCATAAGCGTACCACGCTCTCCGGTAAGGTCAGAGTATACCTCTTTTTGGAAGTTTGTTTCAAATAAATAACCCGAACCTATGGCAATACCAAGGGCCACTACCCTGTCCCAAGCCTTGCCGGTAGCATCCTGAAAGATGGCGAAACTGCTGTTAAGCCCACGGTTTTGCAGGAACATACGGCGTAGCGATGTACCTGAGCCTTTAGGTGCAACAAGGAACACGTCTACATTTTCCGGCGGAACGATACCCGTTTGTTCATTAAAGGTTACGCCAAAGCCATGTGAGAAATAAAGCGCCTTACCGGCAGTAAGGTTTTCTTTAACCAATGGCCAATACTCTATCTGGGCGGCATCACTAAGCAGGTAGCAAATGATAGTGCCTTTTTGCAGGGCTTCTTCAATTTCAAAAAGGGTTTCGCCCGGTACAAAGCCATCGGCAACAGCCTTATCCCATGAAGCCGAATTTTTACGCTGGCCCACAATTACGTTGATGCCGTTATCTTTCTGGTTAAGCGCCTGGCCGGGGCCCTGTACGCCGTAGCCTATTACCGCTACTACCTCATCTTTTAATACTTCCTGTGCTTTTTGTAACGGGAATTCATCGCGGGTTACCACGTTTTCTTCAACCCCGCCAAAATTTAATTTTGCCATTTGTTTTGTTTTTAAGTTTCTTAGTTTCTGAGCGGCTTAGCTTCTTAGCAAGCTTTACTCAAAAGTATTTGTTAGTTTTATATTCTAGTTACTGAGGTGCTGAGTTTCTTAGGTTTTTGGGCCGCTTCACTCATACGTCTTTTCCGGCTGAGTGAAGTTCCTCCCTCTGAGAGGGGCTGGGGGTGTGTCAACTTTAAACCTTAAACGCCGAAGGCTTACATCGTAAACACCCCATCCCGCTGGTCTAAAAACTCGTTCTCAATAGCAGGTTCGCTGGGCTTGGCAGCTTCAAATTCCATTACGGCTTTGTGTATGCCTTCGCTGGCTTTAATAACTGCTATGCGTGCGCTGCGCACAAACTCTATCAGTCCCCACGGTTGTAATGCCTCTACTAGAGCATCTATTTCCTCACGATGGCCGGTGGTTTCAAACACGGTATAGTCGTTACGTATCACTACCGTATTGGCACCGTACTGGCGCAGCAGGCGTTCTACCTTTACCTGTTCGGCTATTACTTTAGTCGGCACCTTGTACATGGCCATTTCCTGCCAAACAATCTCGTCGTCGGTATTAAAAAATACCTTTAGTACCTCAACCTGTTTTTCTATCTGTTTTACAACCTTCTCTACTACATCCCTGCTCTCATTGATAAGGATGGTAAAGCGGCTGATGCCCTCAACCTCAGCAGGGCAAACATTCATGGTTTCGATGTTTATTTTCCTGCGCGAAAACACTATGGCAATGCGGCCCATAAGCCCCACATGGTTTTCAGTATATACTGTTATGGTGAATTCCTGTTTCATAATCTTTAAGTTTCTTAGCGGGTGAGCTGCTTAATTTCTTAGGTAAGCTTCACTCGGTTTTTTTCCCTACACACCCTGACAGGTTTTGAAAACCTATCAGGTGTAGTTTACAGCATTAGGTTGTAGCACCAAGGAATGAACTATAAACAAATTAACTGCGGGCTTCGCCCGCTATATCTCCTCCCTGCTCAATACGATATCGCTCACGCTCCTGCCCTGAGGTACCATAGGGAATACGTTATTTTCCTTGCCCACCATTACTTCCAGCAGGTAACTGCCGTCGTGCTCCAGCATGGTTTTAAGGGCTTCGGTTAGCTTATCACGTTCGCTTACGCTGCTGCCTGGAATACCGTAGCCTTTAGCTACCTGCACAAAATCAGGGCTTTGTATATCTACAAACGAGTAGCGCTTTTCATGAAACAGCTGTTGCCACTGGCGTACCATACCCAGGAAGCAGTTGTTTAATATCAGTATTTTTACGTTTGGCTTAAATTGCATTATGGTACCCAGTTCCTGTATGGTCATCTGGAAACCACCATCTCCAATGATTGCCACAGTAGTACGGCTTGGGTCGCCATACGCCGCCCCTATAGCCGCCGGAAGCGCGTAGCCCATAGTACCCAGGCCGCCGCTGGTAATATTGCTGCGGGATTTGTTGTACTCCGCATAACGGCAGGCAACCATTTGGTGCTGGCCCACATCGGTAACTATAATGGCATCGCCACCTGTAAGCTCATTCAGTATACGCACTACCTCACCCATTGTAAGGACATCCGTTTGCGGGTACACCTCATCTTTAATTACTTTTTCTTCCTCAAGCACTTTACAGTCGGTAAACCTGCGGTGCCATGCCCCATGTTTTTTCTGTTCTACCAGTTCAGTTAGCAGCGGTAATGTTTCTTTACAGTCGCCCCATACCGGCACATCGGCCTTAACGTTCTTGTCTATCTCTGCCGGGTCAATATCCAGGTGGATAATCTTTGCCTGTTTGGCATACATATCGAGCCTTCCGGTAACGCGGTCGTCAAAACGCATCCCTATGGCAATCAGCAAATCGCATTCATTAGTTAGCTTGTTAGGGCCGTAATTGCCGTGCATGCCCACCATGCCCACACCCAGCGGGTGGTCTGTAGGTATGCCACTCATACCCAGTATCGTCCACGCCGTTGGGATGCCTGACTTCTCAACAAAAGCTTTAAATTCTTCTTCGGCTTTGCCAAGGATAACGCCCTGTCCAAATACAATGAACGGCCTTTCGGCAGCATTGATAAGCGCGGCAGCCTGTGCTATATATTCCGGACGCACTACGGGCGCGGGCCTGTAGCTGCGTATAAAGTTGCATTTTTTGTACCCTTTAAAGGCTATTTTTTGCAGCTGTGCATTCTTTGTAATATCAATAAGTACCGGGCCCGGCCTGCCTGAAGCCGCTATAAAAAATGCCTTCGCAATCACTGCCGGAAGTTCCTCGGCATCGGTAACCTGGTAATTCCATTTGGTAACCGGTGTGGTAATGTTTATCACATCGGTTTCCTGAAAGGCATCGGTGCCTAACAGGTGGGCAAATACCTGTCCGGTAATGCATACAAGCGGTGTACTGTCTATCATGGCATCGGCAAGGCCGGTAACCAGGTTAGTGGCGCCGGGGCCACTGGTGGCAAACACAATACCCGTTTTACCCGATACCCGTGCAAACCCCTGCGCCGCGTGTATGCCGCCCTGCTCGTGGCGCACCAATATATGTTGCAGCTTATCGTTATAGTCATACAACGCATCATATATTGGCATTATCGCCCCCCCCGGATAACCAAATATTGTGGTTACTCCTTCTTTTATAAACGCCTCAAGCAGTACCTGCCCGCCGGTGTGTGTTTTCGGTTCTTCAACAGGTACTTCCTGCGGAGTTGTTGCTGCTTTTTCAATCGTCTTTTCCATACAACTTAATTTTTTTGCCAATGCGTATTGGCTTATTTTTTGTCCCACGGCGTTGCCGCAGGCTTATAGGTTTGACCCTTACAGGGTCGTTTGTTTTAAATCAAGGCGTGAGCCACCCCGCCCTGCGGGCACCCCTCAAAAGGGGAATAGCTTCACTCAGACTTGAAATGCCAGTCCGGCTCGGACTAAAACTCGTCGGTTACACAGCCTTCCGCGGCTGATGATACTGTACGGGCATATTTATAAAGCAATCCGCTTTTTACTTTCAGTTCCGGTTGTTGCCAGGCTGCTTTACGGGCGGCCAGCTCTTCGTCGCTTAGCAGCACATTTATAGTGTTGTTTACAGCATCCAGTTCAATAATATCTCCATCCTGCACCAGGCCTATCACGCCACCGTCATACGATTCGGGCGTTATATGCCCTACCACAAAGCCGTGGGTACCGCCACTAAAACGGCCATCAGTTATCAGGGCTACGCTTTTGCCCAGGCCCGCGCCAATAAGAGCACTCGTAGGCTTAAGCATTTCCGGCATTCCGGGCGCGCCTTTTGGTCCTTCATTTTTTATCACAATCACGTCGCCGTGTTGAACCCTGCCGCCGCTAATGCCGGCTATAAGGTCTTTCTCGCCATCAAAAACACGGGCCGGGCCGGTAAACTTCTCGCCTTCCTTACCTGTAATCTTGGCTACGCTGCCGCCTGTTGCAAGGTTGCCGTACAATATACGCAGGTGGCCATCGGCCTTTATAGGGTCGGTAAGCGGGCGGATTATTTTTTGGGTTTCAAAATCAAGGGTAGGAACATCGGCCAGGTTTTCGGCAACGGTTTTTCCGGTTACGGTAAGGCAGTCGCCATGCAGCAGTCCCTGCTCCAGCATATACTTCATAACGGCAGGAATACCGCCATGATTGTGCAAGTCCTGCATTAAATACTTACCGCTTGGCTTCAGGTCGGCCAACACCGGCGTTATGTCGCTCATTTTCTGGAAGTCATCCTGGGTAAGCGAAACGCCCACACTCTTGGCAATGGCCACAAAATGCAGTACCGCATTGGTGCTTCCGCCCAATATACCGATGATACGCAGCGCATTCTCAAACGCTTTACGCGTCATGATGTCGCTGGGTTTTATGTCTTGTTCAAGTAATATTTTAATGTATTTACCGGCATCAAGGCACTCCTGCTGCTTGTCGGGGCTTAATGCTGGATTGCTGGACGAATACGGCAAACTCATGCCCAGCGCCTCTATAGCCGATGCCATGGTATTAGCCGTATACATACCACCACAGGCCCCCGCTCCGGGGCAGGCATTGCGTATCACACCCTGGTAATCAGTCTCGTTCATGGTACCGGCTATCTTCTGGCCCAATGCCTCAAACGCCGAAACGATGTTAAGGTCTTCGCCCTTGTAGCAGCCGGGGGCTATGGTACCGCCGTACACCATAAGGCTCGGCCTGTTGAGCCTTCCCATGGCCATAATACTCCCGGGCATATTTTTATCGCAGCCGGGTATGGTAATGAGTGCATCATAGTACTGCCCGCCGCAAATGGCCTCGATACTATCGGCAATTACGTCGCGGCTTACAAGGCTGTAACGCATACCATCGGTACCGTTGCTCATACCATCGCTTACGCCTATGGTGTTAAAAATAAGGCCGGCAAGGTTACTGTCCCAAGTGCCTTGTTTTACTACTTTGGCAAGGTCATTAAGGTGCATGTTGCAGGTGTTTCCGTCATAGCCCATACTGGCTATGCCCACCTGCGCCTTATCCATATCATCATCGGTAAAGCCTATGCCGTATAACATGGCTTTGGCGGCAGGCTGTGTATCGTCCTGCGTGAAAATACGCGAATATTTGTTTAATTTCATTAAGTTTTTTTTTCAGGTTTCAGGTTTCAAGTTTTGGTTACTTGTCACTGACAACCTTTGTATTTTAGTTTGTTTGTGTTTTGTCTGGTTTTAAGGAACCACCCCGCCCTTCGGGCACCCCTCAAGAGGGGAATAGCTTCACTCCTGCCGGATCAGCAGCGGCTGAAAACTGCGACTGCGACTGAAAACTTACTGTTAACTGTTAACCGAAAACTGTAAGCTTCCTTTAAACTCCTCCAATGTCTTCCCCAACACCAAATTAGAATAGCCTTTTTGTATGATGGCACACACGCTGCTGTCCCAGTCTTTTATAAAAGGCACATTGTCCAGCGACTCCAGCGGGACAATCTCGGCGGCCGTACCACAAAAGAAGGCCGCATCGGCACCACGCATCTCGTCCGGCGTAAAAAATTTCTCAACTACCGGGATGTCAAGTTCGGCACACATATCAATAACCGTGGCGCGGGTAATACCCGGAAGGATACTGCCCAGTGCCGGTGTATACAGTGTACCGTCTTTTTCAAAGAACACGTTAGCGCCGCTGCTTTCAGCAACATTTCCATTCGCATCGAGCACCAGGGCTTCGTCAAAACCTTTATCTTTAGCTTCCTGGCAGGCCAGTATAGAGTTTACATAGTGGCCGCTAACCTTGGCTTCTATTTTAAACGCCTTAGGGTTAGGGCGCTCAAAGCCTGAGGTCATGATGCGCAGCTTACCGCTAAGGTAGCCTTTGCTCCACTCCCATGCCTCTATAGTAAGGTAGCTTTCCCTGCCTTTGCTCAGCGACATATTAGGCGAGCAAAAAACCAGCGGGCGGATGTAAGCATCGCTAAAGCCGTTGCGCTCCAGCACTTCATAGGTAAGGGCGGTTAGCTCCTCTGTAGTGTAGTTAAACGGGATGTGCATCAGTTCAGCACTGCGGCGCAGGCGGTCATAATGCTCTTTTGCCTTAAAAATCTTAGTGCCACCTTCGGTCTTATAAGATTTAATGCCTTCAAAAACGGCATAACCATAGTGTAATGACTGCCCGTATAAATCGGTAGTGGCTTCGGCAGCTTTTACAAACTTGCCGTTGTAATAAATTACTGTATCGCTGTTGTAATACATATTATAATGATCGTTAAATCGGATTTTATATTGTTACTGCCCTTGCAGATAATACATGCATTGATTTATAGAGACAAAAAAGCCGTTCCTTTTTATGAGGGAACGGCTGAATATGACTTGTTATATCTATATATAGTACCCTCTTACGCTTTACAGCGAATGACAAAAATGCCAATAAGGACTACTATGTTATCTACTGCTTTCATTACTGTAACGAAAGTAGAAATTATATTTCAATAACAAAAAAAATTAACTGATAATTATTGAATAATAAACGATTTGGAAACATAGTATTTGCACTAATAGTGTAAAATAATTATCAAAAAAATACCATTTATCTCATTTCTATAGAAAAAGCAAACTTAAACCTCCTATCCGGGCATTATTTTTTTTGATATAATAAAAATTCGGCCTTGCGTATTAAAAACTACTATTAAAACCAATGCTTA
Source organism: Flavobacterium sp. RHBU_24 (assembly GCF_046613695.1). NCBI lineage: Bacteria > Pseudomonadati > Bacteroidota > Flavobacteriia > Flavobacteriales > Flavobacteriaceae > Flavobacterium > Flavobacterium sp. RHBU_24. Next base: position 173,640 of record NZ_JBKJHD010000004.1, read on the forward strand.
TTATTAATTCCTCTGCGTAACTACGTTTTAATACCCCGAGAGCGGTATCTCTACCTCATATTGTTTGCCTGCCGCAACGGTAAGGCTGCGGTCGCGCAGCCATGGGTTGTGTATCTTTAATATCTTATAGTTAATACCCTGCTCTTTGGCAAACGCCGACAAATCTGGTAGTGTAGTTGTTACTGCAACTTTTTTTACGGGTATCTGGGCATACAGTTCGGCAGGTGTGGCGGTAAAGCCGTATTGTGCCGGATGCTGCATAATCTCCTTAAACGCCAGTATACGGAATACGTAGCGGCTGGTTTCGTCGTTTAGAAGCAGGTCATAATAACTCTCTACCCCCTGAAAGGTTATCTGCTTATTAACCCCGCCTACACCGGCATTATATGAGGCCGCGGCAAGTGTCCACGAGCCAAATTTAGATTTTGCCGCCAAAAGGTATTTGCAGGCGGCCTCAGTGCTTTTAGCAAGGTGGTAGCGCTCATCTACAAGATCGGTAACCTCAAGGCCGTATTGCTTGCCGGTGTCGGGCATAAACTGCCAGTAACCCCTTGCCCCCGCCGGAGAAACTACATTTACCAGCCCGCTTTCGCACACGGCGAGGTATTTAAAATCATCGGGGATGCCGTACTGTTTTAATATCGGTTCTATAACCGGAAACACCCTGTTAGCCCGTTTTATGATAAGCAGCGTGCTGGCATCAAGGTTGGCGTTAACTAACAGTTCCCTATCCAGGCGTTCGCGCACATCACTTACATTAAGCGGCGTTTTCTCCCCTGCAAAATCTATCTGCGTGGGGAAATAATTTTTCTTTTCTGTCTTTATCTCTGTATACGCTTCGTGTTTATTATCATAAGTTGTGTGGACTAAAAGTCCGCCCAAACACACTAACGATGCTGCTATACTTGTATTCTTTATCCATTCCATATTGATGTTCTGTATTTTTATTGGCCTCACCCCAACCCCTCTCCAAAAGGAAAAAGGAGCGGGCTTCACTCGATTGTTATTTACTATTGTCTTCTCTATCTGTCCCCTCCCCCGGCCCCTCTCCGAAGGAGAGGGGAGCGAGCTGCAAACTGCCTACTGCTACTCAACACTGCCTTCAATCAATTCCGGCAGGTGCTCGCTCAGCCATTTCCCTTTTGTAAGCACCGTTACATGGGTTCCACCAGGTACAGGTATAAAACTTTTTAAATACCTTGGCGGAAACACCTCGTCTGCATCACCGTGAATGTGTACCACATCCATATCAGGGTCGCACCTGTCCCAGTTGATTATAGTTTTAAACGCCCAGTCGAGGTATTTCTTATCCCGCACCGACATAAATTTATCATATAAATTGAGCCTGCGCGTTACAGCATTATTGCCCACAAACATTTGCGCAAGCAACCCCATTTCCTGCATGAGCCGCGTGGGGAACAGGTGGTAGGCACGAATGCGCTTTGCAAACCGCATCCGCCGCGGAAACTCTGCATTGCAACGCACGCTAGATATGATAACAACCTTGCGGGCCTTTATAATTTTTGCCATTTCCTGTACTATAAGCCCGCCAAATGATACACCTATCAATACCGGGTTTTCCTCAATGCCTTTTGTCAGCCGTTTTGCATACTGTGCTATCGGTTCATTTTTTTCCGGCGGCAGCCAGGTAAGGTAATGGCAGGCAAACCTGTCTTCCGGCAAGTTTATGTTTTCAAAAATAGCGGGGCTCGCGGCCAGCCCCGGCATAAAATATACCGGTATCTTGTGCATCTGTGTGGTTTTAACACGCATAAAAGCGTTAACAATCAAATTTTATTCCGAAATTTGTATAAAATTAAAGTTTTGCGGTAAACGACTGCTGTTAAATTTTCGATTTACCCATAATAATTCTATGAAAACAAGACTATTTCCTAAGGCCCAGCGCGGTACGGCTAACCATGGCTGGCTTGAGGCCAATTTTTCATTTTCCTTTGGTAATTTTTATAATCCCGATATGGTGCAGTTTGGAATGCTGCGCGTACTAAATGATGACACCATAGCGGCGGGCACGGGTTTTGGCACCCATCCGCACGATAATATGGAAATTGTTACCATTCCGCTTGAGGGTGGCCTTACCCACCGCGATAGTATGGGCAACCAGGCTACAGTGCGCTTTGGCGAAGTACAGGTAATGAGTGCGGGCACCGGGATAACGCACAGCGAAATGAACGCCAGCCCGACTGACAGGGCAAAAACGCTACAGTTGTGGATTTTTCCGGAAAAACAGGATGTAACACCCCGTTACGACCAAAAAGGATTTGACCTGGAGGCCAACCGTAATAGCCTTGTAATGGTAGTGTCGCCAAATGATAAGAACGACGGTAATGCCCTGTGGATATACCAGCAGGCATGGCTGCACCTGGGTGTTTTTGACACGGCACAGCAAATTACATACCCTGTACATGGCGCCGGTAATGGCGTATATCTTTTCCTTATAGAAGGTTCCCTTGAAATAAACGGGCAAACTGTACATGAGCGCGACGCATACGGCGCTATTGAACTTGACACACTGATTATTACCACCACATCCCCGGCCAAAATACTGATTATTGAAGTGCCAATGCAATTTAAAGACTAATTATGGAAATTAAAGACAATGCATTCAACCGCCAGTTTGAGTCTACAGTAAATGGCAAACCTTATGTAATAGAATACAGCATACAGGAACGCAAGCTGTTTTTAACCAAGATACACCAGCCCGAAGAAATACCCGAAGACGACGAAGTTATTAATAATATGATAAAGCAGATACTCTCTGACGCCGAAGATAAAAGGTGGCGTGTAATGCCCATACATCCTAAAGCGGTAACGTTTTTCAGGAAAAACCCGGCATATAAGGGTATGCTCCCTCCGGGGATACGGTTATAGCGATTTGCGTTTAAGCCTTTATTGGCAAATGATCTCTATTAAACACCGGACTGTAATCATGTAACTTTAGAAATTTTGACTAATTAATATCCTAATAAATACAATACAACAAGAATGCAAAGCTTACAAGGAAAAACAGCGCTGATAACCGGCGCCGGAAAAGGCATAGGCAAAGCCGTAGCACTTGCCCTTGCGGAAGAAGGAGTTAACATAATACTAATAGCCCGCACCACTGTAGACGTAGAAGCTGTGGCAAAAGAAGTAGAAGCCAAAGGTGTGAAAGCACTGGCGCTTACCGCAGACGTGGCTGAACTCGTATCTGTAACCACAGCAGTAGAAAAAGCAGTAGCAGAATTTGGCACTATAGATATATTGATAAACAATGCAGGAATAGGCAAATTTGGAAAATTCCTTGACCTCAGCCCCGAGGAATTTGAACATATAATTAAGGTAAACCTAATGGGTGTGTATTATGCTACGCGTGCTGTACTTCCCGGCATGATAGAGCAGCAAAGCGGCGATATAGTAAATGTATCGTCTACCGCTGGGCTTAAAGGCGCAGCAGTTACCAGTGCTTACAGCGCAAGCAAATTTGCCGTGATGGGCCTTACCGAATCGTTGATGATGGAAGTACGCAAGCACAATATACGCGTTACCGCAATGGCGCCAAGCACCGTAGCTACTGATATGGCTAAAGACCTTAACCTTACCGATGGCAACCCTGATAAGGTAATGCAGGCAGAAGATTTTGCCGAGCTTATCATTGCGCAACTGAAATTAAACAGGCGAGTGTTTATAAAAGAAAGCAGCATCTGGTCTACAAATCCGTAAATAATTATGAGTAACGTTGCATGCCCGCTGTGCAGCGGAACCTCACAAACCTATTACGTACATAAGGAAAGGGAGTTTTTTAAATGCTCCCTTTGCCTTTCTGTTTTTTTAAACCCAAAGGATTATATTTCGGCTGAAGCCGAGCTGGCGCACTACAACAGGCACAACAACGACCCTGAAGATGTGCGTTACCAGAATTTTGTAATGCCTATCGTCTCACCCATTCTGGAAAATTTTACAAAAGAACATAAGGGGCTTGATTTTGGTTCGGGTAGCGGCTCCCCTATTATGAAATTGCTGAAAGATGCTAATTATAACATCCGCCAATACGACCTTTTTTACCACAATTACCCAGAGGTGCTGCAACAGCAATACGACTACATAGCCTGCAGCGAAACCGCCGAACATTTTAAAGAACCACACAAAGAATTTACACAACTACGCAACCTGCTGAAACCCGGCGGCACGCTTTATATAATGACGCTGCGCTACAACCCGGCGATTGATTTTGGCAATTGGTTTTATAAGACTGACCCTACCCACGTGTTCCTGTACAGCGATGAAGCCTTTGAATGGATTAGACAGGAATTCGGCTTTAAAAGTATGGTATTGGAAGGACGGGTTGCGGTACTGGGGTTGTAAATTTTTATTATCCTTATATAAAATAATGTATTATGGATACCTCAGCAATCAGACAAAATTTGATAGATAAGATAAAAACCAGTTTACCGGATAATGTGGTGATGGATATGGCACGCCTTGTTGAAATTAATGAGGACGAAGATTTAACTGTCGTTTTCACAGATGAACAACAAGCCCGTATAAATAGATCTTTACGGGATTATAAGGAAGGGCGGTATGTAAGCGGTGAAGTCGCTGAAAATGATATTCAGGAATGGCTAAAAGATTAATCTGGACAACCGAAGCGTTGAATGAAAGGAGAGAAATTTTTGAATATTGGAATAATCGAAACCAATCAAAATCCTACAGCAGGAAATTAAACAAATCATTTAACGAGCATATAGCATTAATACTTAAATATCCAGAAATTTGATTAAGAAAGAATAACAAAGATATATTCACTAAAACGGTCAGTAAATATAATATTATATATTTACTGCTTCAGAATTCAATTGTCATATTGAACATTTGGGACACAAGACAAGATTCAAACAAGTTGAAACATAAAGGTATTGACTTATAATTAAGCAAATACCGACTCCTTTACAAACTCAAACCGTACTACACCATCCTCATCAATTTTGGTAAGCGTCACCTCATGCAACGTATTAACCAGTTCAGGGTTCCATGGGGCTTTTACCTTCACATAGTTTTCGGTAAAACCGTGAATATAACCCTCTTTGTTTTCACCTTCAAATAGTACGGTACGGCTCGTGCCCAACTGGCTTTCATAAAATGCCCTGCGTTTTTTAACCGATAATCCCCTTAGCATCTTGCTGCGTTTGGCGCGCACGTTAGCTGGTACAGCGCCGTCCATTTCGGCGGCGGCAGTATTGTCACGCTCGCTGTAGGTAAACACGTGCAGATAGCTTATATCAAGATCATTGAGGTAATTATACGTTTCAAGGAAATGCGCGTCCGTTTCTCCGGGGAAGCCCACAATAACATCAACGCCCACACACGCATGCGGCATCACTTCGCGAATTTTAGCTACGCGCTCGGTATACACATTGCGCAGGTAGCGGCGGCGCATCAGTTTAAGGATATCATCGCTGCCACTTTGCAAAGGGATATGGAAATGTGGTACAAAAGTTCGGCTTTTGCTTACAAACTCTATGGTTTCATTTTTAAGCAGGTTCGGCTCTATCGAAGAGATACGTAGGCGCTCAATGCCCGGCACTTTATCCAACTCCTGCACCAGTTCATAAAAAGTATGCTCATGCTTTTTGTTGCCAAACTCACCCTTGCCATAGTCGCCTATGTTAACGCCGGTAAGTACAATTTCCTTAATGTTTTTTGCCGAAATTTCAGCAGCATTATCAAGCACGTTCTGCAAGGTATCACTACGCGAAATGCCCCGCGCCAACGGAATAGTACAGTAGGTGCATTTATAGTCGCAGCCGTCCTGAACCTTAAGGAATGCGCGCGTACGGTCGCCTATCGAGTAGCTGCCCACATAAAAATCGGCCTCCGATATTTCGCAGGAATGCACCTCGCCCATATCGTTTTTAGAAAGGTCGTTTATATAATCGGTAATCTTAAACTTTTCGGTAGCGCCCAGCACAAGGTCTACGCCATCTACGGCAGCAAGTTCTTCAGGCTTGAGCTGCGCATAGCAGCCCACGGCGGCAACAAAGGCTTTATCGTTGGCTTTCAGGGCCTTTTTTACAATTTGCTTAAACTGTTTATCGGCATTCTCAGTAACCGAACAGGTGTTGATTACATAAATATCCGCCGGGTCTTCAAAATCTACCCTGTCGAAACCTTCATCAGCAAAACTGCGCGCAATAGTACTGGTTTCAGAGAAATTCAGTTTGCAACCCAGTGTGTAAAAAGCGACTTTTTTCCTGTTTTCCATAATCATTAAGCCTAAAGCCTTATAAATAAGCCTGCAAAGTTACAAACAAAAGTTGAGTTATGAAATGGTTATTTCGGAACACTGATGACACTGATTTAATGGATTTTCACTGATAGATTTAAAAAAATCTGTGCACATCATGCTAATCTGTGTCATCAGTGTTCCCTTGATTATGTCATTAGTGTTCCCTACCCGCCAAAAGCCTCCGTCTCTAAACTCGCGTCCCTGTTCTCCAGCACTGAGGCCTCTTTACACAAAAACTCATCAACGTTACGGGCGCATTCACGGCCCTCGCTAATGGCCCATACCACAAGGCTCTGGCCGCGGCGCATATCGCCACAGGCAAAAATCTTGGGGTGCGAGGCTTTATAGTTTACATCATTGGCAAGCACATTGCCGCGTGCATCGGTTTCAAGGTTCAGTTTATCCGACAGATACTTTTCAGCACCTGCAAAACCTATGGCTATCAGCGCCAGGTCGCACGGCAGTATACGCTCGGTACCTTCCTTCTCAACAGAACGGATACGCTTACCGTGTTCAGAGAAATCCCAATGCAGGTCGGCCACTTTTATACCCGCCAGGTTGCCATTGCCATCACTTAAAAACGCTTTGGTAACCGTAGCAAAAAGCCGCTCTGCACCCTCCTCTTGTGATGATGAGGTACGGTATACTTCAGGGTATTCCGGCCACGGGGTATATAGTGGCCTGTTAGTCCCCGGCTGGTGCATTAGGGCAAGCTGGGTAACGCTCTTCGCACCTTGGCGGATGCTCGTACCCACACAGTCGCTGCCCGTATCGCCACTGCCTATGATTATTACGTTCTTGCCCTTAGCCGAAACTTCAGCATTAATAATGTTACTTTCTATTGCAGCATACGCCAATGGGTCCTGCCCGGCCACACGCTTGTTTTGCTGCTTTAAAAAATCCATCGCGTAGTGAATGCCTTTCAACTCACGCCCCGGCAATTCTACATTACGTGGCACCATGGCACCACCGGCAAGCACCACCGCGTCAAAATCGGCCAGTATGTCGCTCATAAAAACATTCACCCCCACATTAGCATGGTATTTAAAGGTGATGCCACTCTTTACCATAAGGTCGATACGGCGGTCTATCACGCTTTTTTCGAGCTTAAAATCGGGTATGCCGTAGCGTAAAAGCCCGCCTGCAGCGTCATCTTTTTCAAAAATGGTAATGCTGTGCCCAGCGGCATTCAGTTGTTCGGCTGCAGCCATACCCGCGGGGCCGCTGCCTACTATGGCGACTTTTTTACCTGTACGGTTTTCTGCCTGAAAAGGCTTAACCAACCCTTTTTCAAACGCTATCTCTATAATGTGTTTCTCTATCGCTTCAATGGCTACAGCCGGGCGGTTAATGTTCAGCACACATGACGATTCGCAAGGCGCGGGGCATATCCTGCCGGTAAACTCCGGGAAATTATTGGTGCTGGAGAGTATCTCGTACGCCTCCTCCCACTGCTCATTAAACACAGCATCGTTAAACTCAGGAATCACATTACCCAGCGGGCAGCCGCTATGGCAAAATGGCACACCGCAGTCCATACACCGTGCCGACTGCTGGTGTAGCTTCTCCTCCGAATACGGCGCTGTAAACTCTTTATAATGCTTGATACGCTGCGCCACGGGCTGCACTTCCGGCAACTCGCGATGGTATTCTTTAAACCCTGTTATTTTTTCCTGTTTCATTTTTCTTCTTTTTTCAAAGCGAATGGCAAGCGCCTTTCAGCTATCCCTGTTCCCGCTGTCTGCTGTAGCCCTCCGCTGCGCTGCGGAGCTGCCGCTCCCATCAGGGCTACGGGGGAATTGTCTTTTCCGTCAGTTATCGTCTCCCAACCTGCAAAGTCTTCACTACCTTGTAGGTTTAAATTAACCCAACCCACCCTACGGGCACCCCTCCAAAGGAGGGGAATCAGCGTACGTGCTACATGCAGTATATCCGTATGAGTGAGCATTCCCCTCCTTCGTAGGGGTGGCTGAAAGCCGGGGTGGTTTTAAACAGTATTAATACTTTGTAATCAATACTTTATACAAAAAACCCTAATTCTTAATCCCCTTTTCCGCCTCCTGCTTTAACAACGCCCTCTTATAATCTTTAGGGAACACCTTTACAAAGCTGCCCACCTGGTTATCAAAATCCTTAAGGATAAAGTTGGCCGTGGCGCTGGCGGTATAGTCGTAATGCTTTTGCAGCAGGCCAAACAGTTCAGCTTTATCTGCATCGTTGCATTGCTCCAGATCAATCATTTCGGGGTTGCAGCGGTCGGCAAAGTCCTTGTAAATATCATATATATAGGCAATACCTCCGCTCATGCCCGCGCCAAAGTTGCGGCCTATCTTGCCCAGTACCACCACGCGCCCACCGGTCATATATTCGCAGCCGTGGTCGCCTATACCCTCTACCACTACCGTAGCGCCGGAGTTGCGCACCGCAAAGCGCTCGCCCGCGCGGCCGTAAATATAGGCTTCGCCACTGGTGGCACCATACAGCGCCACATTGCCGGTAACGCTGTTAAATTCGGGTTTAAAGCCGGCTGTATCCGGCGGGCAGATAATCAGCTTGCCGCCGCTAAGGCCCTTGCCAAAATAATCGTTTGAGTCGCCTTCAATGCGCATGGTGAGTCCTTTGGCCGCAAAAGCGCCAAAGCTTTGGCCCGCGGCCCCGTAAAACTTGAAGTTTATGGTATCTTCAGGCAGGCCTTCACTTTTATACACCTTGGTAATCTCGTTGCTCAGCACGGTACCCGTAGCCCTGTCAGTGTTTTTAATCTTGAATTCGGCTTCCACCTTTTCCGCATTTTGCAGTGCAGGCTGTGCTTTTTCAAGCAGCTGCCAGTCGAGTATATTATCCATCATGTGATCCTGCTCTTCTGTTTTGTAAAGGCTCACATTATCCGGATTTGGCTCTTTGTATAATAGCCTGCCCAGGTCGATGTTCTTATATTTCCAGTAGCCTGCATCTTCACGCTGCTTCAGGTTCTGCACCTGCCCTATCATCTCATTTATAGTGCGGAAACCAAGTTCTGCCATAATTTCGCGCAGCTCCTCGGTTATAAACTTAAACAGGTTTACAACATGGTCTACCTCGCCTGTAAAATGGCTGCGTAGTTCCTTATCCTGCGTGGCAACGCCTACAGGGCAGCTGTTCAGGTGGCATTTGCGCATCAGTATGCAGCCTTCTACCACAAGGGCAGCCGTTGCCACACCCCATTCTTCCGCACCCAGCAATGCCGCTATGGCAATGTCACGCCCGGTACGCATCTGGCCGTCGGCCTGCACGGTAACGCGCGGGCGCAGCTTATTCTTAACCAGGGTTTGGTGGGTTTCGGCAAGGCCAAGTTCCCACGGCAGCCCCGCGTGCTTAATCGAACTAATGGGTGATGCCCCGGTACCGCCATCAAAACCGGAAACCAGCACCACATCGGCCTTAGCCTTTGTAACACCGGACGCTATGGTACCCACACCCGCTTTGCTCACCAGCTTTACGCTGATGCGCGCCGCACGGTTCGCATTCTTAAGGTCGAATATCAATTGGGCTAAATCTTCTATCGAGTAAATATCGTGGTGCGGCGGCGGCGAAATCAGGCCAACACCCGGTGTGGCATGGCGTGTGCGGCCTATCCACTCGTCTACTTTTTCGCCGGGCAGCTGTCCGCCCTCGCCGGGTTTGGCGCCTTGTGCCATTTTTATCTGCAATTCATCGGCTTCGGTAAGGTAGCGGCTGGTAACGCCAAAACGCCCACTCGCCACCTGCTTGATGCCCGAACGCATACTACTGCCATCGCTTAGTGGCTCGTAGCGGGCTTCGTCTTCGCCGCCCTCGCCGGTATTGCTTTTAGCGCCAAGCCGGTTCATGGCCAACGCCAAAGTGGTATGGGCTTCCCACGAAATGGAGCCAAAACTCATGGCACCCGTAGAGAAGCGTTTGTATATGTTTTCGGCAGGTTCTACTTCATCAATAGAAATAGACTTACGCTGTTTGTTGAATTCCAAAAGGCTGCGTAACGTACAGGCTTTTTCGCCCTGCTCGTTTATCAGCCTGCTGTATTTTTTGAATAAGTTATAGTCGCCCATACGGGTGCTGAGTTGCAGCAGGTGGATGGTTTGCGGGTTAAACAGGTGAAACTCGCCCTTGCGCTTCCATTGCAGTTCGCCGCCCACAGGTAGCCTGTCGCTTGGTATCTGCTTGTTGGTAAAGGCAAAGCGGTGCTTTATCAATGCTTCTTCGGCAATATCATCCAGCTTGAGGCCTTCGATATTACTGGTCGTGCCCGTAAAATACGTATCCGTCACCTCACGGCTAAAGCCCAGTATTTCAAATATCTGCGCTCCCTGGTAACTCTGGAAGGTAGAAATACCCATCTTAGAGAATACCTTTAGCAACCCGGCCTTCATTGCCTCTATATAATTGTCTCGCAGTTCTTCAAAGCTCAGCGCGGTATCGCACAGGCCTTCGCTTACACGGTCACGTATGGTGGCAAATGCCATATACGGGTTTATGGCGGTAGCACCGTAAGCGATAAGGCAGGCCGCATGGTGCACCTCCCAAACGTCGCCGGCTTCTACAATAATGCCCACATCGCCTCGCAAACCTTTACGTATCAGGTGGTGGTGTACTGCGGCTACTAACAATATGGATGGAATTGGGGCATGCCTCGAGTCAATAGCCCTGTCCTGAAGCACTATCATCCTAAAGCCGTCTTCCACGGCGTCTACGGCGTAGCGGCATACCCGGTCAATGCCTTTCTTAAGCGCGTCTGCACTGCCATCCGCACGGAAGTACCCTTGTATGGTCTTACTCTGGAAGGTACCTGTATCAAGGCTGCGTATTTTTTCGAGGTAATAATTATCAAGTATCGGATGGCGCATTACTATGGTATGCGCAGCCAACGGATCTTCCACCAAAATGTTTCCGGTAGTGCCGGCAAAACTCGCTAATGACATTACCAATTTTTCGCGTATGGGGTCGATTGGCGGGTTAGTAACCTGCGCAAAGAGTTGCTTAAAATAGTTGGCCATGTGCTGTGGCTCCTTGCTCAACACCGCAATAGGCGTATCACTACCCATAGAACCAATAGGCTCTTTGCCGGTAAGCGCCATAGGCATAATGATGTCTTCAATGGCCTCAGTTGTGTAGCCAAATGCCTTTTGGTACCTAAATACCTGCTGGTGCGCCAGCGGCGTAAAGGTTATGCGCGGCTCGGGCACACTGCCCATGGTAATCTTATATTTTTCGAGCCATTCGCCGTAGGGTGCCTGGCTGCAAATTTGCTTTTTAAGCGGGTCATTAAACAATATTTCCCCTTTTTCAAGGTCAACCACCAGCATCTTGCCGGGGCGCAGGCGCCCTTTTTTCACTACCTCGCTTGCATGCAGGCCAAGCACTCCGGTTTCAGATGCCAGTATCATGCGGCCATCTTTAGTGATGCTGTAACGTATGGGGCGCAGGCCGTTGCGGTCAAGCGTGGCGCCTATCATTTTGCCATCGCTAAAGCACACGGCGGCAGGCCCATCCCAGGGCTCCATAAGGCAGGAGTGGTATTCATAAAATGCTTTTTGCATAGGGTCAAGCGCCTCGTTGTCATCCCAGGCTTCAGGTATCAGCATCATCAGCACATGCGGCAAAGGACGGCCGCTAAGCATGAGCATCTCCACCATATTATCAAGGCTGGCAGAGTCAGACTGTTTGCCCGGTACCAGTGGCAGCAGCATGTGTATTTCCTCCGGCGTGAAATATGGCGAAGCGAAGTTCTTTTCGTTAGAGCGCAGCCAGTTCAGGTTGCCCTGAAGCGTATTAATTTCCCCGTTATGCGCAATGTAGCGGAATGGCTGTGCCAGTGCCCAGCTGGGGAATGTATTAGTAGCAAAACGCGAATGCACTAAGGCATAAGCGCTTACCATACGCTTGTTTTGCAAATCAGGGAAATAATGGCGCACCTGGTCGCTGGTAAGCTGCCCCTTATATATTATAGTCTGTGACGACAGTGAGGCAATGTAAAAGCCCGTTTCATTCTTTTTTATGGTACTGTTTATGGTATGCGAAGCATAGTTGCGCAACACAAACAGCTTGCGCTCAAATTCGATATCGGTAGCCAGGTGGTCAGGGCGCTTTATAAATACCTGCTCAATTTCAGGCTCCACGCTCAGGGCGGTTTCGCCTATGCCGTTACGGTTAACCGGAACCTTGCGGTAGCCTAAAATATCAAGCCCCAACAGGCTGGCGGCCTCTGCGAAAATCTCTTTGCAATCGTTAGACAGCCCTTTAGGAAAAAACACCATGCCCACACCGTAATGCCCGGCTTCAGGGAGTTTTATGCCCAGGGAAACACATTCGGCAACAAAAAAAGCATGTGGCAACTGGAAGCTTATACCCGCACCGTCACCCGTATTGTTTTCGCAGCCACAGGCGCCGCGGTGTTCTAAATTTTCGAGTATTGTAAGCGCGTCGGTTATGTGCTGGTAGCTTTTGTGGCCGTTAATGCTGGCCACGAAGCCTATGCCGCAGGCATCGTGTTCATGCTTCGGGTCATACAATCCTTTATATTCTTTCTCCATTAAAATATTCATTGCTCATTATAATTAGGCAAATTCCGTTTATCTTTATGCCGTGCAGAACTAATGCTGACAGGAAAACGGGGCGGTTAAATTATGAAAATTTTATGTATTTAATGTTAATACGCAAATATGATTAGTAAACAAATGCCCTAATAGCAGCGAAATATTCGGCACTAATTCCTTTATAGTATATAAAATTCAAAATAAAATCACAAAAGCGAACCTTTCGTTACATTATTATTTTTTGATGCGTCAATTTTTAAAATATCCTTATTTCATTGCCTTTTTGTTAATTCTTTCTTCCTGCTCAAAAAAAGCTGAAGAGAATCGCGACAACCTTGTGTTTCGATACAACGAAAACGCAGCGGTAAATTCATTAGACCCGGCTTTTGCCAAAATACGCCCGAGTATATGGGTGTGCAATCAACTCTATAATGGACTGGTGCAATTAGATGACAGCCTGAACATTAAGCCCGATATCGCAAAGCGCTGGGATATTTCACCGGACGGAAAAACCTATACATTTACTTTAAGAAAGGGTGTGTATTTTCATAAAAATGCATTATTTGGCGCCGACAGTACGCGTATCGTAACTGCGCCCGATTTTGCCTATAGCCTTAACCGTCTGAAAGACGAGAAAGTCGCCTCCCCGGGCGGATGGATATTACAAAATGTAGACACGTTTAAAGCCGTTAACGATTCGGTTTTCGAAATAAAACTAAGCAAAACCTTCCCGGCATTTTTAGGGCTGCTTACCATGCGCTATGCCTCGGTAGTACCACATGAGGCGTTTGAGGAGGTGGGCTACGATTTCCGCTCTAATCCCATTGGCACCGGGCCGTTTCAATTCAAGATTTGGGAAGAGAATGTAAAGCTGGTGCTGCGAAAAAACCCACTATATTTTGAGCGTGATGAACAAGGCGTTCAACTGCCCTACCTTGAGGCGGTATCGGTTACATTTTTGCCAGACAAGCAGAGTGGATTTTTACAGTTTGTGCAGGGTAAGCTCGATTTTGTTTCGGGATTAGACCCAAGCTATAAGGATGAGATACTTACACCAAAAGGCGAATTACAGCCAAAATATAAAGATAAGGTAACGATGATAACCGGTCCCTACCTGAACACCGAATATATGGGCTTCAGGATGGATGGCGATAACCCTGCAATTAAAGACAAACGCTTGAGGCAGGCGCTTAATTATGGTTTTGACCGTAACAAGATGATACTCTACCTGCGCAATAATATGGGTATAGGCGCGGTGCACGGCATTATCCCAACCGGGCTGGCCGGCCATGGCGCTAAAGGATATGAATATGACCTGCAAAAAGCGCGCGACCTGGTGGCATCGTATAAAAAAGATACGGGTATTACCAACCCAAAAATACAGATGAGTACCACCGCCAGCTACCTTGACATTGCCGAATACATGCAGCGCGAATGGCAGAAAATAGGCCTGATCGTTGAAGTTGACGTTAACCCGCCCACTACCCTAACGCAAAGTATCTCTACCGGGAAGGCACCTTTTTTTAAAGCCACCTGGATAGCTGATTACCCGGATGCCGAAAATTACCTGTCCTTATTTTACAGCAAGAATTTTACACCCGGCGGGCCGAATTATACGCATTTTAGCAGCTCGGAATTTGACCGCTTGTATGAGGCTGCTTTTTTAGAAACTGACGATATAAAACGTTTTGAATTGTATAAACAAATGGATGCATTGGTAATGGAACAGGCACCTATTATCCCCTTATTCTATGACAAAGCAGCGCGCTTTACGCAGAAGAATGTAAGTGGTTTAGGCATTAACCCCCTGAATGCATTGGTATTGAAGAGGGTGAAGAAAGGGTGATTGTTTATTTTCTATTGTTTATTTTCTATTGAAAGACCGCACTCCCGCAATTATAATTCCTGTCCTTGGAAATCCAAAAACTGACGATATAAACGTGTATTCGATTATGTGATTGCTTCGTTCCTCCCAATGACAGCTCCTGAAGAAAAGGCGTATATCAGCCCAGTGAAGCTACTTCCTACTGCGACTGAACACTGTCTACTTTCTCCTCCTGCTCTTACGCCAGTCCCACGGCGGTGTAGGGTCATTATCCGCCCAGAGGCCCAATTGTTTTTCCCTCGCTTCCCGTTCGTATATACCTATCTGCGCATTATCGCTGTAGTCTTTATAATGCCAGGCAAAACCCGCTTTTACCAGTGCTTCGTTTACATTAGTACCGTCTTCGGTTACCACGGTGCCCACTACCCTGCCGTATCGGTCGCGCTTACCGCCCGAGGAAACAGTAACTGTTTTGCCAAAGCATAGATCAGATGCAAACTGTTTTGCGTTCTTGCCATAGGCCTGGGCTTTTTCGGGGCAGTCTATTTCGGCAAGCCGCACCCGCTCGGGGATGCTGTCAAATAATACTTCAAAGGTATCGCCGTCTTTAATACCTATTACCTTGCCGGTAAAAGTTTTAAGCGCACGAATGTCATCAGTTTTTGGTTTACGGTGCTTTTTAGCCTTAGTTTGTTCTGTGGGGTATTCACGCGGGGCATCAGGCTGTTTTTTCTCTTTATTAAAGCGATAGGCAATGAGCAATACTACCAGCACCAAGAGCGAAATAACTCCGGGCTTTTTAGATCGTGTCTGTCTTCTTGCCATGCTTATTTGCCCCTTAGTTGCTCGGTTTGCTGGTATACTTCGGCTAGTATGGCTTCATCCTGCTCGGTAAATTCCACATCACGGCGGCTCATTACAATACGCGCGGTTTCAAAGGCTTTCTTAACATCGTAGGTTACCATTCCGGCCGCTCCACCCCATGAGAAGCTGGGCACAAAATTACGCGGGAAGCCGCTGCCAAAAATATTGGCACAAACCCCCACTACGGTACCGGTATTAAACATGGTATTAATACCGCTCTTGCTATGGTCGCCCATCATAAGGCCGCAAAATTGAAGCCCGGTTTTTACAAAGCTTTGCTTTTCGTAGCTCCACAATTTTACCTCTTCGTAATTATTTTTAAGGTTAGAATTATTAGTATCGGCACCCAGGTTGCACCATTCACCTAATACAGAGTTACCTAAAAATCCGTCGTGCCCCTTATTGCTATAGCCAAACAGTACCGAGTTGCTCACCTCGCCGCCTATGCGGCATTCGGGCCCTACGGTGGTAGCGCCGTATACCTTTGCACCCATTTTTACCACGGCGCCTTCGCAAAGGGCAAACGGCCCGCGAATGATAGAACCCTCCATAATTTCGGTATTCCTGCCAATATAAATGGGCCCGGTGGAAGCGTTTAGGGTAACATATTCCAGCTTAGCGCCTTCTTCAATAAAAATATTGTGGGCGGCTATGGTATTTACGCTTGCTGGTACATCCTGCGAAACGCGGCCTTCGGTAAGCAGCTCAAAATCTTCACGCAGGGCAGCATCGTTCTTTTTAAAGATGTCCCACACGTGCTCTATCTTAATCACCTCATCTTCATACTCAATAATGTCATAGGTATCAAAATCTACTTCCTCCTGGGTATCTTTAGTGTAAAACGCCACAACCTCATCACCACAAAAAATCGCTTGGTTCTCCTCTAACGAAGTTACCATTTCAGCCAGTACTTCGTTAGGCAGGTACGCACTATTTATAAGCACGTTCTGCTCCATTTCTACCATTGGGTATTTATCCATAAGGTACTCTTCAGTAATGGTTGTAGTGGTATAGCCCAGGTGTTTTTCCCACTTTTCGCGTATTGTAAGTATGCCTATACGGATATCGGCCACGGGGCGGGTAAAGGTAAAGGGCAGCAGGGCGGTGCGCACGGGGCCGTCAAAGAGGATGTAGTTCATCTTAGTTAGAAAATTGCAGGTTATAAAGTCGTAAAGTTAGGAAAAAAGGGGATTAGGTTGCGATGGGGTTGTAAGTTTAAGGGCGATGATTTTATAAAAGTCATCTTGATGCCGGAATTCATTTTCAATCACAAACAGGATTGCCTATGGGCATCCGCCTCTCTATGTTTTAAAGCTAATTGATAACTCATTTTTAATCCGTGAAAAATCCGTGGTTTTTGCTCAAACTTTCCTATTCTACGCGTATAAAACTATAAATTTATTCAAACAGCAATATCTAAAAATAAAAAAAGCCCTGAAATACAGAGCTTTATAAGAGTGATCACATCAGGATTCGAACCTGAGACCGCCTGCTTAGAAGGCAGGTGCTCTATCCAGCTGAGCTATGTGACCTTATGCTGGGTTACAGCAAACATTTTTCAAAAAAAATCCCGCAGTAACGGGATTTTCTGGCCGGGGGCAGTGTTAATCACCACCTCCTTATATTGTTGATTCCCTCTGTTTACAAAGTTATTATACAAAATGAGTAACCAAACAGGCTTCATTTTTCATGAAATCTTTTGTGGCCTCTTTGTATCCCCTGTTACATCCAGTTCAATTAGTCAATGTACTTATAAGGGTGCAAATGTAAGGCTTTTGTATATAATATAAATAATTTATGCTGATTATTATAATACGATTTTAAATATGCCTAATTTCCAAAAAGTTAGGCTAATTATTTACAGATGACGGGAGGGAAATGCATCATAATTTAATGTTTTTTTCGAAAATATCAGTTATTCTATTCCGCTTAATTGCGTACCTCCTTCACGCCAAGGTCTAATATTACTCAAATATGTTTGTTTATCTATCCAACAATCTAAATTATACTGGTAATTAATAGGTATAAGAAAGCAAACTTCCATTTACTTTTTTAGCAGTTTAAGCTTTTATATCTTTACTATACAAACTGTATCTTAACCCGTAAAACTTAATCCTTTTTCCATAAATTATCATGGATTGTTTTAATTAACACATCGCGATAATTTCTGCTAATCGGAATTCTTTTAAGCCCTATAGCAATATGATTATCGTGTATGGATTCAATACGGGCAATAGAGACTATATATGATTTGTGTACCCTTTTGAAATTCAGGTTGTAAAGATAGGTTTCTACAGTTTTTAATGGTAAAAGTGTTATAAATTCACGGTTTTGGGTGTGTATCCTCACATAGTTTTGGAGGGATTCTATGAAAAGTACATCTTCAAATAAAATTTTCTCATATTTATTATCGCACTTTATAAAAAAGTAGCCAATGTTTGGTTTCGCATTATTGACAGAAGCTTCCCGGGAATGCTGAACCATAAAATGATAATCCCTTACCTTAAGTGCCGATTTGTAGAATCGGTCAAAAGTAATAGGTTTTACCAGGTAATCCAACACATCCAGCTGATAGCTTTCCAACGCATATTGAGGATAAGCAGTGGTAAGTATAACCGACGGTAAATTAGTAGAACTCTTAATAAAATCTATTCCATTTATAATAGGCATGTGTATATCCATAAAAACGACTTTTACCTCCTCTTTTTCTAAAACAGCCTGAAGCTCCATGGCATTTTTGGCAACTGCTGCAAGCTTTAGAAAATCTACCTGAGAGATATACTCCTCCATGCAGTCTCGCGCTAACGGTTCATCGTCTACTATTACACAATTTATTTCCATTTTAAATACTTATAATACAGTCAAATTTAACTCCAGATTTACTTTAAAACGATTTTCTTCTATCTTTATTATTAACGCGTGGTTATCAGGATATTGCAGTAATAACCGCCTTTTTACATTAGACAGCCCTATACCCGGATGCGGGCTCTCCTGTAATAGTGTTTTTTTTATTTTTGGTGAAACCGAATTTTCAACATTAAGGGCTAATTTTTTATTATCCGCCCTTAGAGAGATATTGATAACCGATGGAGTTTGCCTGTCAAAATGCTTAAATGCATTTTCAACAAAAGGCATTAATATAAATGGGGCAATAAAGTAGCTATCCTCTTTTAAATCTATATCCAATTGTATTTTAGGGTTGTCAAGGTCATAACGCAAACGTTCCAATAAAATATAATTCTCAAGATAATTGCACTCTGCTCCCAAGGGTATCGAGTTACCACCGCATTCGTAAAGTTGGTATCGAAGTAAATCTGAAAACTGAGAAAGTGCTTCTGAAGCCAGGTTGGGGTTTTTATTAATCAGAACAAAGATAGAATTAAAGGTATTGAATAAAAAATGGGGATTGATCTGGGCTTTTAGAAAATTAAGCTCTGCTTCCAGCTTTTCCTTTTCCAGCAGTCTTTGCCGTTCCTGAGACTCTAACCAATTTTTAGTTAGTTTAATACTCATCCCCAATGTCATACTGCTTACGGAAGCAGGAAATGCTTCAATCTTTAATAAGTTTACAGGATTTTTACCATTAAGCCCATAAAGTTGTTCTACAGGCTTGTCAATTAAATACGCGCCCAGAAAATAACCCGTAGAACTAAGTACAGACATTGCTGCAAGTGTTACTATTAACAAACACATAAACTGTAAATATTTTCCTTTTTTCAAAAAGTTGGGAATCAGCCAGTACAGGCAAAAATAGACTCCGATGGCCTGAAAAATACCAAATGAGAGCAGCTTTGCAAATCCGGGAGCAGTTTGCATATACTCTAAACCGTGACTTGGAGAATCTTTATAGTATACCGTCCATATAAAATGGTATACAAGCCAGAATATGAGATGATGAATCTTATAACGAAAAAACCAATATTTATCTAAGCTATTCATTCTGATTGTTACCTACATTAATAAAATATAGACATACATAGGTACAAAAAAACTTAATCGTAGGCACTAACATGGTAAACTATTTTTAGCGAACAATCATCCTGTCTCTTCCAGATACGCAAATTTTTACCGGTATTTACCCCAGAATATTCGCCTGTCTTCCAGTTGGCTACATGGCTTGCATATTCAAAAACATAAGCCCCTGCCACTTCAACTTTATCATTTCTAATATCGAGTTTTTCAAAAACGGGCAGTTCCTTTACATGGGCCTGAATATATTGATTTACCTGTGTACTCCCTTTACAAGTGTCATTATACTGGGGCATAAGAAAAGTTTTCTCATTGTAAAATTGTGCCCAGCGGGGGCCATCATGTTGGGTTACAGCTAACCCATGTAATAAATTGAGGGCTGCAAGTTCAAACATAAGCGGGTTATCAACGGGTGGCTGCGTTTGAAATGCTGTAATAATTCCGGGCAAACCTTCAAATTTTAAAAGTTTATGGAATTGCCCATAATCCTGGTTAAAATTCCATATAGAGGTAATGAGCTTAGGACGGTTATTTTTTAATTCCCATATATTTAAATATTTACCATTAAGTTCTTTTTGCTCCCCAGTAGTTTTAGTGCCCATTTGCATTTTAAAATTCCCTATTTCAATCGCACGTCTGTCTTCAATTATTTCAATATGTACTGTGCTGCGTTCATATTTTTGTATGTCAAACCTATCGAGGAAGGCTTTATAGTATTTGTCAGCGCCTGCTTTATCCATTATTGTAGGATTAAAAGGAGGCATCAGTCTTATATCATCATCAAAAAAGGATAGACATTCTGCCATATCTCCATCCATCATTGCTTTTATAAACGCTTTATTAAATTGCTCTGTTTGGTTTTCAAAACTATTGGCTGGTTCCTGAGCATTGGAAGCTATTGATAAGATGAAGAATACTATTGAAGAAATTAATTTAGCTCTCATAATTCAGTAAGATTAAAATATTAAATGGCTATTTAAAAAGGGTAAAACACGGGCATAAAAACGCCCATTAGAAATCCAATTCTTATCATATGGGGTTCCTGCATACTCCTCAGCTTCGTGCTCAATCCCCAGATCGGTTAGCATTCTACTAAATTGCCGGTTAGACTCTACATGGGCCCGCGTCTCATCAAACCGTGCCCAATCATAAGCAACTCCTTTTAATTTTTTGAGGTTTTCCCGGTGGTCATTAAGTTTCAAGTCCAATAAGAAACCTTCTTGCATTTTTAGTGTATTTTCTATATCAAAAACCAGTTTTCCACTTTTCATCTCCGTGAAAAAGTCGCAGTAAAATGGCGGCCTGTTTAAATTGGGCAAATAATCCTGGCTAAGTGTTATAAATAATGGGGTCCGGCCATTTGTACCGGATATATCTTCCCATGATTGTGCCTTATGTATGGCTTCCCAGTCAATTCCAATCCCTGACCAGGGTAAGTCTCCCTGGCCCAGTGCAACAGGATGCATAGCATATACTGCTCCAAATATTTCCGGGGATTCCATCGCCAATTTCAAGGCACCATATGCTCCGAAAAAGTCACCGGTAAGCGCCCTGCTTTCAAAATTTTTTAGAGTGCGGTAGTGACTATCAATAAATGAAACCAATTCATTTCTGGTAAAATCCAGCCACTTTCCGCTTACAGGTGAGTTTCCGTACAAACAGCCTGTTTTTGAGGTACTATAATCGGCAGCTACCAGAATAAAAGGCCGGGTAACCCCGTTTGATATTGCCTGATCAAGTAATTCTAACATACGGGTATCCTCAAAAGCCTGTGTTGCACTCCAGTAGTAATTGTGTAAAAAATAGACAACCGGATATGGTTTTTTAGCAGTTTTGTACCCTTCAGGCAGATATACCTTAACCATACGGTGCGTATCTAAATTTATCTTATTTTCTTTCAGGATTTCTGAATCCAGATATAAAGTCTCAACCGTCCCCTTAAGATTTGATGCACCAAGACATGACAAAAGTGGCATCAAAAGAAAAATCACATTAAATAGTCGCATTTTATTCATTTTTAAATATTTACTAACAATGCTACTGCTATTATGTCCTTTTTCAAAAAAGGATTGACTATCGAACGGAATTTATTGACGTAACACTATTTAACCCTGAATTCTTACAGATGCTACATCGCGAAGTGTATGAAACTTCTGTCAATTTTTGATATCCCTCTCCACCACCCTTTTACAGAATTATATATAGCAATTATATATTCGGAAGGAAGGCAGTTCAAAACGACACCTGAGCCGCGACAGGATACCACCTGTACTAGTACTATACCGAATACTAAGCGTACTCCCGCTAATACTAAGCCAAACCCTGCCCTTACTCTTTAATTGAATGTTAGTAGGGTTTATTGTAATTCTTTTGTCATTATAATAAATAGCAACTAAACTAAAAAGCATTATGAAAAACTAAACTTGCCTGCCGCAGTATTTGTAACGCCTGGTCTCAGCACGCAGGCCACCATACGATAAACCGGCACTTTGGGCCGACATCTGAAACTAAGTAACCGTAGTAAATGGTAATTGCAGGATGGATACGCACCGGTACCATGCTCTGTAACAGCAACAAACACAAGGAACTCGTAAACAAGCCTTTATCCCTGAATAATTGTTAAATGTCGCTCTTTTTATTAGGCAATGTCGCCATTTTCTCAATGTTAAATCAATTTATTAACCTTTTGTAATGGTACTTTCGCTACTTAATTTTTATATCTAAAAGGCTTTTCACAGCACATCCACAAGTTATAAGACCCAAAAAAACAGATACGTAAAAACAATACTATTGCCCAACTTACAAAAAAAACATTTACCCCCGTAATTAATAAACTCTATACAATATAATAAACTATCACTAATATGAATTCGCTTTGTATAAAAAAAATCGCAGCCACATTTAATAAATACCTTGTTATAGGTTTGTTAATTGCTACCTCGTCTGTATTTTCCCAAAAGGAAACCGCAATATGGTATTATGGCTTTAACGGAGGGCTAGACTTTAATTCTGGCAACCCTTCATTTTTAACCAATGGGCAATTACAGGGGGGAGAAGGCTGTGCCACAGTTTCAACAAGTGAGGGCAGCCTGTTATTTTATACTGACGGCCAACAGGTTTTTAACCGTAACCATATACAAATGCCGCATGGCAGCGGCCTGTTAGGCACAGGTACGCCAGCCCAGGCCGCCATAATAGTTCAAAAACCGGGTAACCAGAATATTTACTATATCTTCACTGTTTCAGGACAGGAGGATCAGGGCGTAAACGGATTAAATTATTATGAAGTAGACCTTACTTTAGATGGTGGGTTAGGAGACGTAACCTTAAGGAATGGTGTTATCCTTTCTTTACCTTCAAGCCCTTTAGCCACGCCTGTAACCGAAAAACTTACAGCAATAGCACATAGCGATGGTAATAAGATATGGGTTATTTGCCATAGCGCCGATAACAATAATAATTTTCTTGCCTACCTTGTGTCTGAAACCGGCGTAAACACTACACCGGTAGTAAGTTCTGTAGGCATGGTTAATGATTATGCGTTCGACCATAACTGCGTGGGCCATCTTAAAGTTTCGCCTAATGGCAAAAAAATCGCTTCAGGCTCAATGTATATAGGAAGTTTTTTGGTTCCGGTGCCTGTGTTAACGCCTGGGCTTGAATTATTTGACTTTGACGCAGCAACGGGAACAGTATCTAACCCTCAGCTGCTAAATACCGCTAAGAATTACGGTGTTGAATTTTCGGCTAACAGTAAGGTTTTATATGCTACTAATACATTATCTGGCAATGCAAACAGGATTGTACAGTATGATATTACATTACCTACCACACAAGCAATTGTACAGTCAGAACTCATAATACCATCAGCTACTGAGTTGGGCACGGTACAGCTTGCCATTGATGGTAAAATATATGTGGCAAGGGGTGGTATTGACGGCGCTATAGGCGTTATTAATAGTCCGGCTACCTTAGGTACCGGCTGCGGCTACCAGGCAAATGCCATATATTCCGGCACAAATTCACCAGGCCTCGGATTTCCTAATTTCCTGCCGTCGTTATTTGAAGAAAAAATAGTACCTGAGGGGCTATGCGTTAACAGCCCTACACGTTTTACCATTAAGCCATATCTTGATATTGTGTCTCCTGTATGGAATTTTGGAGACCCTGCTTCCAGCACTAACACGTCTACAGAGGTTAGCCCTTTCCATACCTATACCCATCCCGGCGAGTACCAGGTAAATGTCGTTTTTTTTAACACTGCCGGAACGAGTTTTGAAATAACATCTACGGTAACAATTATTGGTGCCCCGGTTGCAAACACTGCGCCAAATCTCACAGCATGTGCAAACACAGTGCCTGCAACATTTAATCTTTTGCAGCAAACTCCCATAATATTGGGAACCCAGCCTGCAACCGATTTTGAAGTTGCATACTACACCAGCCAGGCCGATGCCGAAGCAGGTAGTAACGCCATTACAACACCTGCCGCATTTACCAATACTGTAAACCCGCAAACTGTTTATGTAGCCGTTACCAATGCCTCAGGATGCAGCAGCTACACTTCCTTCCAGGTAAATGTACAGGCGCTACCGGTAGTTACACAGGCACCGGACCTTACTGTTTGCGATACCGACAATAACGGGACATCGGTATTTGACCTAACCCAGCAGGATGCCCTGCTTACAGGAAGCCAAACCGGTATTACCGTTACCTACTACCCTACCCAGGCAGATGCCCAAAATGGCACAAATGCCATAACGGCACCGGCAGCCTATACAAGCACAACGAACCCGCAAACCATTTTTGCCGCGCTTGAAAATGCCGGGGGCTGTATCGCTTATACATCATTCGCGCTTAATACGCCTGCTGTACCTACAGTAGTGTCGCTGCCAAACCTTTCGCTGTGCGACGATAGCACTGCTGACGGGTTTACCGGTTTTAACCTTGCACAGCAGGACGCGCTTTTACAGGCAGGCCAGCCCGGGGTTGCCATTGCATACTACACCAGCCAGGCCGATGCCCAGGCGGGAGCTAATGCCATTGCGGCACCCTCAGCCTTTACCAATACTGTAAATCCGCAAACCATTTACGTAGCTGTTACAAATGCCGCGGGGTGCAGCAACTATACTTCGTTCCAGGTAAATGTACTTGCATTACCGGTGGTTGCCCAGGCTCCTGATTTATCCCTTTGCGATAGCGACAACAATGGCATTGCCGAATTTAACCTTACCATCCAGGATGCCTTGTACCAGCAGGGGCAGCCGGGCGTAACCGTAACCTACTTTGCTACGCCGGCTGATGCTACGGCAAATGCCAATGCTATAGCCAACCCTGCGGCCTATAATAACATAGAGGACGCGCAAACCGTTTATGTACGTGTTGATAACGGCAACTGTTTCGGGATTGGGACCTTTACATTGCAGGTTAACGATGCCCCTGTAATTCCATCAATGCTTGAGGTAACCGGCTGCTCAACTTATGACCTTACTGAAATCGAAGCAGGGCTTGACGCTGGTTTAGACGTGAGTTACTACACCTCTGAAGCCAATGCAGAAGAAGCGATAAACGCCATAGCAAACCCTGCTGAATATACAACGGATGATACCACGGCACATCTTTATGTAAGGGCGGAAAACGCCGATGGCTGTTACTCCGTAGCCGAACTGCACATCAGCCGGGGCGACTGCTTTATACAGCGGGGTATTTCGCCGGGTGGCTCAATAGGCCTGAACGATACCTTTGACCTGAGCAACCTTGATGTAACAAAGCTTACCATTTTTAACCGTTACGGAAAAGAGGTTTTTAGCTTTAGCGGTAATTATACTAACCAATGGGGCGGGCAAACCGACAATGGGCAGGAATTGCCTACAGGAACCTATTTTTATATGTTCCAGCGCAATACGGGCGAAGCGAAAACAGGATGGATTTATATTAACAGGCAAAACTAATACTGATTAAACATAATAGCAACAGAAGCTACATTATAGATATTATAATCCGGTAAACTGGTTATCTATTTTTCTTATTTATTACAAAATTTTTCAAATTATATATAGGCATGCCTCTCAAAAATACTAACATATCTTCTTTCAAGAAAAGTACTTTTAGCTTGCTGGTATTTTTTACCTCTCTTGCCTTTGCACAAAAACAGGCGACTAACTGGTTTTTTGGTGACCATGCAGGCGTAAGTTTCAGCACAGGAAGCCCTGTTGCCAGGACAGATGGAAATTTAAATACAGATGAGGGCTGCGCGACCATATCAGATGAAGACGGCAACCTGATGTTTTATACAGACGGTGTAAAGGTTTGGAACCGTAACCACGGGGTTATGCCAAATGGTACAGGCTTATTAGGAGACCCATCGAGTACGCAGTCTGCCATAATAATTCCTTTTCCGGGTGATATAACAAAATATTACATTTTTACCGTTGCAGCCTTTAACAACCCTAACGGCCTGAATTATGGGGTTGTGGATATGACATTAGACGGCGGATTAGGCGATCTGATACCTTCTCAGAAAATAATACACCTTGAGGGCTCTGTAGCCGAAAAAATCACAGCTGTATACCATGCTAACCAGGAGGATATTTGGGTTATTGCACATAAAATGGGCAATTCAAACTTTTTAGCCTATCGTGTAACCCCTTCGGGAGTTACAACCACTCCGGTTATAAGCAGCGTGGGCATTTCAATGGTAACACTTAACGATCCTGGCGGCGCGGGTGCAATAGGATGTTTAAAGGCTTCACCCGATGGGAAAAAATTAGCTTCGGCCATTACTTACGGTTTATCAAGGGGGCTGCAGTTATTTGACTTTAATAATGAGACAGGGGCAGTTTCTAATCCCATTACATTGCTTAACCAAAGTGAAAGCGACTTGCCCTATGGCGTAGAATTTTCGCCTAACAGTAACATATTATATTGTAGCACAGTATCTGCATCTTCGGCACCTATTTACCAGTATGACCTTTCATCAGGCACACAGGCAGGCATTAAGGCATCAGAATTTATACTTAGTCCCGGCTTTTCCAATTACGGGTCGCTTCAATTAGCGCTCGACGGGAAAATTTATGTGGCAGAAACTTATGTACCTACATTAGGGGTTATAAACAATCCAAATGTACTAGGCGCAGGCTGTAGTTTTGTACAACATAGTGTACCCCTCGACAGTAAAATTTCACACCTCGGGCTTCCGCCATTTATACAGTCTTATTTTAACCAGGAAATAAAAGCAACTGACTTTTGTAGCAACAGCCCAACTAATTTCAGGATTTCTATAAACGCTGATATAGCCAGTGCGACATGGAATTTTGGCGACGGCGCTACAGCAACAGATATAACAACACAGCATACCTACGCAGCCCCCGGCACGTATACGGTATCGGTAGACTTTATTTTAAATTCGGGACCCGAAGTTATTAACCTTCAAAAGGAAGTTACAATCCTACCACCTCCTGTTGCAAACAGGCCCCCGGATATGAATATGTGTGTGGCAACAGGGCAGGCTGCAACATTTAACCTTTTAGCACAAACAAACGCAGTGCTTGGCAGCCAGCCTCCGGCCGATTTTACGGTAAGCTACTATGCATCTCAGGCTGATGCCGAAGCGGGCAATGCCATTACAACACTTACACACAGTACTGTTTCGCAAACAGTTATTGCAAAAATCACGAATAACCAGACAGGCTGTTTTTCATTTACCGACTTTGAGGCTAAAAGGATTATAGAACCTGTAGCAAACCCCGCCCAAAATTTAACATCGTGCAGCACGAGTACTACTGCTGCTTTTGACCTTACCCTTAATACAAGTATTGTATTAGGGCCGCAGGATACATCATCATATAACGTAAGCTACTATACAACACAAGCACTGGCCAATGCCGGATCTTCAGGTACCGCTATTACTGCACCGCAGGCATACGTTTCTTCTAATGCGACCGTTTATGCACGCATATCTAATGTAACTCTTTCTACGTGCTATAGCATCACTCCTTTTTCAATAAGTGTTTTAAAAAGCCCGGCTCTAAACCCTGTTGCCACTCCGTTTCTGCATGTGCTTTGCCCCGATGCCGGCAGCGCTAACAGTGCCGTTGTTACATCTTTAAACACGATAGCCTCCGGTTTATACAACAGCAGCCTGGCAACGATACCGCTTCTTGATCCTGCGGTAGTGCAGGATGCGGACCTGGCTAATTATACTATAAGCTACCATGCTACTGAAAATGATGCCGAGGCTAATACCGGCATACTTGCAAATGGATTTACAGCAACCGATGGCCAGTTAATTTATGTAAGGATACAGCATGCAAGTCTGCCTGACTGTTATAGTGTGGCAGCAATTTCATTTTACATTAAATTGCCACAGGCTGTTACACCAGTACCGCTTCATGTTTGTGGAGATGGCAATACGAGTACAGGAATTTTTAACTTAACAAGTAAAAATGATGAAATAACGAATAATACGGCATGGTATACTGTAACATACTACAATACTGAAACTGCTGCAGAAGCAGGAGGTACTGATAGCCTGTTAGATACAGCCTACACCGGCACGAATGGCGAAACGGTATATGCCCGGGTTAAGGACCTAAGGACAGGGTGTGCCGCTATAGTACCCCTCTTATTAATCGTAGAGTCTGCCCCGGCAGCGGTGGCATTTGCGCCCTTACAGGAATGCGACCCTGATAACGACCTTGTAGTTACCTTTAACTTACAGCCAACCCTTGACGCCATTATAGCAAGCTTTAATGGCACAGTGACAGCTACGGTTCATGAAACAGCTGAAGATGCCGGTTTTGGCAATGGCACAAACCCTATTACAAATCTTACCGACTATACCAATTTGTTATTTTATACTAACAATGGCGTACAGACTCTTTACATACGGATCCAGTCTAACAGTACTGACTGTTTTAGTATAGCAACATTACAACTTATTGTAAACCCCATTCCGGTTGCCACACAACCGTTAGCGCCGTACGCAATGTGCGACAACGGCAATGATGATACAGACGGGATAGCGATTTTTGACCTTACAACGTATGCACCGGAAGTACTAAATACCATGAACCCTGCGCAGTTTATTGTAAGCTATTTTACAAGCCGGGAAGACGCCGTGGCAAATACAAATGCCATACCTAACCCTGCTGCTTACACCAGCGCAGCCACAGCAGAAGGGCACCCTATATTCATTAAAGTAACTAACAATGTTACCGGCTGTTATGATATTGTAACACTGCAACTTATTGTTAACCCGCTTCCAGATGTAGTATTTCCTGTGCCTTACAGTTTATGTGATGATAATAATCCCGGCGATGCGAGGGAAGTATTTGACCTGACCAGTAAGATAAACGAAATTACTGCCGGGATTAACGGGCTGGATGTTACTTTTTACAACAACCTCCAGGATGCGGTGTTGGCAAGCAACGCAATACCGGAAGCAGACACCCATGCCTATACAAATACACAAGAGGCAGTAGAAGCTATTTTTGTGAGGGTTACTAACGCAGAAACAGGATGTTTCAGGATTGTAATACTGGATATAAGGGTGGTACCGCTGCCCCAGCTTACCGCTCCCACATTAGATGACCTTTCGCTATGTGATACAGACGGAAATGGTTTTGCCGCAATAAACCTCCAGGCGCTTATAGCGGGACTTGTTAACAACGGTGTTAACTTAGACGTTAGGTTTTACGAGACCTTCACAAACGCTAGTAATGGCGTTTCTCCCATACAAAATTTAGAATCATACCTTAACCTTAACCCTGCTAACCATACGGTGTGGGCGGTAGCTACTAATACTTTATCGGGCTGTGTTTCTGTACCATTGCAACTTGATTTTGTTGTAAATCCGGCAAGTATAGTCCCTGAACTTGATGAACTTGTGGCTTGTGATGACCGTGATGAAGACGGCCAGGATAAGGTTGCTGCCTTTGACCTTACAGTACAGGATGCCGCCATCAGGCCGGTAGTAGGCGTTAATGATACTATACGGTATTTTGCAAGCGAAACAGCCGCACTGGCGGGGCAGCCCATGATTGTTAACACCACCACGTATAGAGGGCATGATGATGATGTGATATGGGTGCGTGTTGAGAACCCTATTACAGAATGTTTCAGTGTAACGAGTTTTAAACTGGTAGTAAATGCGCCTGCCCGCATTACCGTACCGGCTGTTTATGTATTGTGTAATGAGGCATTGCCTAATGACTCGCGTACAGTGTTTAACCTTACATCCAGGGATACCGAAATATTATCTCCATACAGCCTGGGCCAGGATAATGTTGTAGCATACTTTGAATCTGAGGCAGATTTGCTTGCCAATACACCTATTATAAACCCCGAGGCTTATAGTAACCCTGTGGGAGAGAACCCTAAAACCATCCTGGTAAGGGTAACTACTGCAAAAGGTTGCGTCAGCTACACATCAGTAACACTTTTGGTGTTACCATTACCAAATCCTAACCCTACGCCTGAACCGCTGGAGGTGTGTAGCGATTTAAATAACAATGGTATGGCAACATTTGACCTTACACAGGCCAATGAAGATATCTTACAGCATGCCCTATTCACACAGTTGAAATACTACGTGTTAGAGAGCGATGCCATAGCAGGTACAAACCCAATACCTGATTTTACAAACTATTTTAGTGCAAGCGCTACTATTTATGTCCGTGCTGAGCGTACCGGTAGCGAACCGGGAGGCCCCGTGTGTGCTGTAGTTGTACCATTACAGCTGATAGTTAATCCCTTACCGGCAACAGCTATACCGCCTTACACTATCTGCCAGAATGATTTTACAGGTTTCGCCCGGTTCGACCTTGGTAACTACCGCAGTACCCTACTGCCGGTAGGGGCCATACAAACAGATTATATAGTACGCCACTATAAGTTAGACCCGCGTGTAGTGCCTCCCGGGCCTTCTAACCCTACCCTGCCCTATCTATATACTAACATTACAAATACGCAGGAAATTTGGGTATACGCGCAAAATGTAGCAACCGGGTGCGACGTGGTACTGCCACTGGTCCTTAGTGTAGCACCACAAACCATCGCTAACCCTGTTGACGATACCGTTATCAGGAAATGTGACGACCAGGATGGAGACAACGATGGTATTGCAGAAGTTAACCTGGATGACGCTAAGGCGGTTATTGTAGGCACACAGGGCGCAATAGAAGATTATGAAATTACATACTACCTAACCGAAGCAGACGCACAGGCTGGCCAAAACGCAGTGCCTGCCATACTACGTACAGGCACAACGGTATACTGGGCAAGGATTATAAACCTCACCTATCCTAATGGCTGTCCGGCTTACACTACTGTACCGGTTACCATAGACATGTTGCCACAGCCTGTTATATCAAGTGTAAACGACAGCCATACCAGCTGTGTTGATTTTTTAACAAACACAGTACTTAGGTACGTAGCCCTTAGCACTAACATCGCTACCCCTGGCAGTACATTCCAGTGGCTTAAAGACGGTATAGCTATTCCGGGAGCCACATCGGCAGGCTACAATGCATTCGAAACCGGTACATACAGCGTTTTGGTAACGGGCGCCGGGCCTAATTACTGTGTGGCTGACGTGGTACCCGAATGGGATGTAACAATGTCTGGGCCCGCAAGCTTAATAGGCACCGGTTATGTAGTGAGCAACGCGTTTTCAGACAACCAGGCTATAACCGTGTTAGCGCAAGGATTTGGAGATTATCAATATAGCCTTTCGCCAAACGGGCCCTGGCAGAATTCTAATGTATTTGACAATGTTGCTATAGGGTACCATACGATATACATAAGGGATGTTACAAATAACGATGGTTGCGCCACAGTAAGCATAGAAGATGTGTGCACCATAGATTACCCAAGGTTCTTTACACCAAATGGTGATGGACATAACGATACCTGGAACATTGTGGGCCTTGCTAATCTTCCTTCATCAAGAATCTACATTTTTGACAGGTATGGCAAATTGCTTAAGCAATTAAGCCCTAAGAGCGATATAAGGGCGGGCCAGGGATGGGACGGCACTTTTAACGGATATCCATTGCCATCTGATGATTACTGGTTTACGGTTACCTATCCTGACGGAGGTACGGAACGTGTGTTTAAAGCGCACTTTGCCCTAAAAAGATAAAATCGGGAGGCGGCGCATTTTAATAAACTCAGCTATATTAAACAACTATTAATACTTTATTTATGAATCAGGATTACAAATTTATGAGAAGCCAGGTACTAAAGTTACCGCTGCTGCATCACAAAATCCCCGGTATCGGGTTTTGCATACAAAGCAGTTTTTTGTACTTAGTGCTTTTGTTCTTAACATCAATGCCCATGGCAGCGCAGATTTACTCAGTTTCTGCCTACACGTTTGCGCAAAGTAATACCACATATACGCCCATTACCGGTACAGAAGACACCGCGTCGCCGGCGGACTGGGATAATGGCAACACCTCCTTACCCATAGGGTTTGATTTTGTAATGAACGGTATAACATATACTACGGTTAACCTCAGTTATAATGGCTATATCACTTTTGGCGAAACACTCCCGTCAGAAACAAATTATTCGCCAATTTCAAATTCCGGATTTTATGACAGTGCTATATCAGCTTTTGGGGTAAATTTAAAAGGGTCTGAAGGTATTACTTATACAACAACCGGCAGCGCGCCAGGCCGTACTTTTATTGTTCAATGGAATAATGCTAAAAGGTTCACGTCGCTTGGCCAGGATGTTTTGAATTTCCAGATACAGCTACATGAAACAACAAATGTTGTAGATATAGTATATGGTGCATGTAGTGCTACACTTTCTAACGCCCTTGTACAGGTAGGCCTTCGTGGCAATTTACCATCAGACTATGCTAACCGTACATCATCAGCATCATGGGCTGCAACAACAACAGGAACTTATTCAGGCGCTTCAATTTCAACCTCACCAGTTATTATGCCTGTTAACGGCCTTCAATTTTCATTTACGCCGCCGCCCGCGTGTGTTGCCCCGGCAGCTCCTGCCGCGGCTGTAAGCAATATAACCCCTACCGCAGCTACCGTTGTAATAACGCCCGCCGATACACCCGTTACCGGACATATTGTTATCAGGAGTTCGTCCCCTAACATAGTTATACCACCAGTTACCGGCAATATATATACTGCCGGCACTTCGCTTGGCGGAAATCCGGTACTTTCTGTGGGCAGCCAGGTATCGGTTAATGATACAGGCCTAA
This sequence comes from Flavobacterium sp. RHBU_24, assembly GCF_046613695.1. Lineage (NCBI taxonomy): Bacteria > Pseudomonadati > Bacteroidota > Flavobacteriia > Flavobacteriales > Flavobacteriaceae > Flavobacterium > Flavobacterium sp. RHBU_24. The sequence goes on from NZ_JBKJHD010000004.1 coordinate 206,363, forward strand.
TGCCTGATACAGGTTTCTATTATTTTATATACGCCTATAACAGCACCACGTGCGGCGGCGGCCCGCTGTACAGCCCTGCCACTATGTTAGCTGCAACAACGTGTGTACCGGCAACGGTAGCTGCCGCTGCGAGTGATATTACAAATACATCGGCAACAATAAACTGGAGCAGTATAATGGGCAGCAATGCAACTTACGACCTTGAGGTTTATACTGATGCTGAATTTACAAACCTGTTTGGCACAGCACACAACGGCCTAACCACAATAAGCTTTAACCTTACCGGCCTTACACAGGGCAGTACATACTACTATAGGGTAAGAGGCATGTCTTCTGCATCATGTACAGAAAGTACTTTTTCAACAGGTAGTTTTACTGCTTTGAGCAACCTGACGCCCTTAAGTATAAACCCTGATGATTTTAATGCAGATGTTATTGCAAACGGCCCAGGCCTTGCAGGCGCATCTACTACACAGCCTGTAGATGATGCTGATTATTCTTATGTTGCACGAGATTACAGGAACAACATAAATGTTTTAGGAAACTCATACGGTCTGCCTGTAAACAGGACAATAACAAGCATGGGCGGAATGCAGTACCTGCTTGCAGACTATTCAGGCAATAATGCGCTTCGTTTAGGCGGAGACATTACCACGGGCACGTTACATCTTGTTTACCCGGTAAAACTGTCCAGCCTGAATATTGCTGCCACGTCAGGTGCAGGGTCATCGGTAGTAAATATACAAATATTGTTTAGTGACAATACTGTACAGGATGTAAACAACGTGCCTATTAACGACTGGTTTGATAATGGAAACTATATTGTATCCGGCATTGGACGCGTTAACAGGAATAACGATGAGCAAAATGCAGATCAGGAAGATTCAAAAATTTTCCAGATTCCCATCAGTATTGATGCCGAAAACCAGGGAAAAATTGTTACCGGCGTGCAGTTTACAAAAGTAGAAGGGCAAATACCAAATATATTTGCATTGTCTGGCCGGATTTTAACTGAGTGCCCGGCGCTAGACTGGATTTCACACACCACAGCTTCTACATCATCCGCTACGCTAAACTGGTCTCTCGCCACACCTGGTGAAGGGGCAACATCTGTAACGTATACCGTAGGTGTTTATACCGACGAAACCTACATTACCCCAGTTGCCGGTTTTCCTGTTCAAAACATTCAGGACACTTCGTATACCCTGACAAACCTTGTTATGGATAGTCCTTATTATGTAAGGGTACAGGCTAATAACGGAACCTGTACATCTGCTTACCTAACAGATGTGGTTACTATAGCATACTGTACACCTGCCGTATTTTCTTTACCTAATATGGGCATAACTAATGTTGTACTGGGGGAAATTAACAATACGCCATCAGAAACCGATGCATATAATAAATATACTAATTACAGTAACCTCATTGCCACTTCGTGGCCCGGTGGATCTGTTAATTTCAGTATTTCCGCAAATCCCGGCGACCCGGGGTACCAGACAAAAATATGGGTAGATTTTAACGATGATACTGATTTTGACGATGAGGGCGAACTTGTAACTGTCATAGACAATAACACAGAATATCCTTTTACGGCAATAGATATGTTTACCATACCATCAGGTGCACCACTGGGCAACCACCGCTTAAGGATAGGTATGGCAAAAAACATTTTTAATGAAAACGGCCCTGAGCCATGTTCTGGAGCTACAGGCGATTATGAAGATTACACCTTAAAAATTGTGTCTGCGGACTGTGCGGTTATCACCGTTACTCCGTCTATAATTACTTCAAGCAGTATAAAACTTGAGTGGATGCTTATTAACCCGGGTACCGGTACAACGCCTACCTACATAGTAGAAGTATACAGTGATGCCGCTTATACAACACCGGTTGCAGGGTCTCCGTTTAATGTTACAGCACAAACGCTTACTGTTACCGGATTAGAAAATGGAACGTATTACTATAAAGTAAGGGCCAGTAATGGCATATGTATATCTGACGATGTAACGGGAAGTATAGCACTTATGCCATGTATCCCAACAAATGACGCCTCTGACTCTCTTGCTAACACCACAAGCAGTATTACAAATGTTACTACTACAAACGGATTTGTAAACATTAGCAACACAAGCGGCCAGGCATCAGGCTATACCGATTATAGCTATATGGCAGTAAAACAAGCCCCGGGAGAGTCTTTTAATTACAGTGTTACGGTTAATGGCTTTACCGCAGTTACCATTTGGGTAGATTGGGATAATGACCTTATTTTTAACAGTACAAATGAACAGTTGGGTAATTTTGCGGCACCGGCAGGCACAATAACCGGAACCATAACAATACCGGCGGGCACTCCCCTTGGCAATTACCGTATGAGGATACGATCACGCAACGGCTCTAACACCAGCCCGTGCGATTTAATTGTGTGGAGCGAGGCAGAAGACTATACGGTTACCGTAGCTAATGCACCTAATTGTTTTGTACCACAAAACCTTACGCTTACCGCTACCGGAACTGCCGGAACGGTAAGCTGGGCGGCTCCCACAACAGGTACAACACCTGTAGGGTTTGAATATGCTGCAACAACATCACAAGTGCCACCGGCGGGCAGCGGAACAGCCACCACCGCACTCTCTGCACCTGTAACTTTAATAGCTGATGCCACAAATTATATATATGTGCGCAGTAATTGTGGTGAGAACAACTACAGCGACTGGGCAGTAGTAATATTTTATGCGGGATATTGTACGCCGAATAGTGCTTCGACATCTAATTTTATAAACAATTTTGCCACAACCGGCGCTACAACCAATATTAGTAACACCGCTTCAGGATATTCTGAAAACGGCTATGGTAATTTTACCGGTGAAATTGTAACACAAAGTAACTTATCCGACGTAAATTTTACCGCATCATTTGGAGAGGGCGTAGCCACTTATGGTTTTTCTGTTTGGGTAGACTGGAATGACGACTATGATTTTGCCGATGCCGGGGAACAGGTTTTTGAATCAACCACATTTTCCGGCAGTGCAAGCGGAACCTTTACCATACCTTCTTTTGCAGCCCTGGGCAGCCACAGGATGAGGATACTGGCAGATTTTAATGATGAGTCGCCAGACAACCCGTGCATCTTTAGTGCCGGGATAGGTGAAGCGGAAGACTATACCCTTGTGGTGAATACAACTTCGGGTACGGTAAACAACACGTTTAAAAACCTTTCATTATATCCAAATCCTGTAATTACCGATATCACGATTACTAACAGCAATGTTATTTCCGGTATCCGTGTAGTTAATTTATTAGGGCAAACGGTCATAGAAAAGGAGTTTGATGCTGCCACTGTAACCGTTAGTGTAGAACAACTACCATCGGCTACATATATCATACAGATTTACTCTGAAAATGAAACCGCTACATTAAAATTTGTGAAGCAATAATGCAACACTTATTACAAGTAATTCTTAACTTTTATGCCTCCCTTAAGCCCAAGGGACGCAGGCTCTGCTAAGAAGCAATTCACCGGCAATAAGTTTTACAGATAAAAAAATGAGGACAGTGTAAAAGCTGTCCTTTTTTCATTGTTTTTCGTCTCATCAGCAACCATGGAACACTCAAAATCAATCAGGAATTATAGTTCAGTTGACATAAGAAAATCATTTCTGGGATATTCTCTTTCAGTAATTTAGTAAGGCTGGTTGGGCTATGGGTAGTTTATATAGCCTGGGGCCGGCTTATAAATTGTGGCCATATTGTCTTTGTCCATAAGGTGTTGTGATATGAGGGGCTTCTCACTCTTCACCGATGGAAAGTTGCTTTACGGCGTCTTATTAATTGCTTTGCCAGATCATATTAGAGTAACCTTTGGCAATTTAAAAGCAAAGTACTCACCTAATAACTCACATTTAGTGATTTATGGTTTATGATGGTATCTGACACAAAATAAAAAAGCCGTAAATACTTGATATTTACGGCTTTTAGTACATTTTGGGATTTGTACTGGTCGGGGTGGCAGGATTCGAACCTGCGACCTCCTGGTCCCAAACCAGGCGCGATGACCGGGCTACGCTACACCCCGAAAGAAGCGGAGAGACAGGGACTCGAACCCTGGCAGCGATTACTCGCTGACAGATTAGCAATCTGCTCCGTTACCACTCCGGCACCTCTCCTCCTTTAATATTGCAACAAAGTTTGACCTTTTTTGCGGTTGCAAATGTAGCTTTTTTATTTAATTAACTGCAACTATTTTTTGAGGTTTTTTTGCTTTTTTTTCACTAAAAATCAAAAGTGTTTAACAATCAGCAAAATGCCTCCATATTTAACCTCAAGCTATTTTATGCATTTAAGATAATCCATAAAATAACGCTCCGGGTTGTAGGCCTTTTTCATGGTTTCGCTGTTCAACTCGCGCTTTATAGAATAATCTACAGATTCTGTAGTATACTTAACCCGTATAAAGCTTATGGGCGATTTTTCGAGTTCTTCTATAGACCCCACCGGGAATAAAAATACTCCCGTAAGTATCCTGATGTTGTTTTTTTCATTAGCGTCATACATCAGGCCGCTGCACTGCTCTTCAGTCGCACTTATCAGTGAAATAATCTTGCCGTTTGCAAGCTGTATGTATATTTTAGAAGCTTTATCAATACAGTAGGCTTTCGCAAAGTCCTTACTCTTGCTCAATAGCTCCATATTTACCAGCGGCATCCCCCGGCTTATAGATAGCGAAAAGAATAAAAACTGCGATGTACCTGCAAATACTTTTTCATACATCAGGTATTCAGGCAGCGATTTTAGCTCCTGCCCTTCCGTTTTATCATCTACTGTGTAGTTACATTCCTGCGCAATGGCGGGTTGTGTTAGCATACACATTGCTGCAAAGGCCAGCGTTAAAACTATTTTTTTCAAGGTAATAGGGTTATTTGTGGGCCAAATATAACTAAAATTATACAGAGCGGGCAACCTGTGCAAAATCATTCTAAATTTTGGTTCCGGCATTTGACTATAGGTAAAAATATGTAGCTTTGAATAATTCCAAAAAATCTGTAAAACCTTATCCTGAATGAAAACATACCTCCTTATCCCCGCCCTTGCCATTACCGCCTTTACAGCGGGTTACAAATATACACAAGGTGCGGTATATACCGAAGTTACCCCTATTACAAAAACCGATGCAAACCGAACACCTGCCGAAAACTATGCCAACTTTTGCGCTGGCTGCCACGGCGAAAAGATGGACGCTTTTACCGACAGGCAATGGAAGCACGGCAACAAGCTTAACGACCTTGTAGTAAGCATAAAAAATGGCTGGCCAGACGAAGGGATGCCTTCTTTTGAAAAAACATTTACCGATGCCGAAACAAAAGAACTTGCACAATATATACTAACGGGAATACAAAAAACTGAAGCCTATAACTTTGATAATGAACCTATAAGCAGCACATTTAAAAGCGAAAGCCTTACTATAACCCTTGATACCATTGCTACCGGGCTCGACATTCCCTGGGGTATGGCGTTTCTACCAGATGGCAGTATCCTTGCAACTGAAAAGGGTGGCAAACTTTACAAAATTAAAAATAAAAAGAAGCAGGAAATAAGCGGCGTGCCCCAGGTAATTGCCGACGGTCAGGGCGGCTTGCTGGATGTACAGTTAAGCCCTAATTTTAAAACAAACAGCACAATATATTTTTCGTATTCAAAGCCGAAACAGGAAGGCAATAAAACCCTGGCCACTACGGCTGTAATGTGTGCCAAACTAAACGGCAATACATTGGCAAACCAAAAAATCATCTTTGAGGCACTGCCCTATGCCCCTACCCGCCACCACTATGGCAGCCGCCTTGTTTTTGATGGCAAAGGGCACTTATTTATCAGCGTGGGAGAGCGCGGTAACGAGCAGGAAAACCCGCAAAAAACGGCTGACAACCAGCTGGGCAAAATCCATAGGGTTAATGAAGATGGCAGCATACCGGCCGACAATCCTTTTAAAGACAAAGACGGCAAAACTAACACGCTGTACTGCTACGGCAACCGTAATGAACAGGGAATGGCGTTTAACCCCTTTACGGGCGACCTGTGGGAAAACGAACACGGCCCGCGCGGTGGCGACGAAATTAACATCGTAAAGCCTAATAATAACTACGGCTGGCCTGTAGCTTCTTACGGAATAAACTATAACGGCCAGATAATAACCGATAAAACCAAGGCACCGGGAATAACAGACCCTATACATTACTGGATACCCAGCATAGCCCCCAGCGGTATGGCCTTTATTACCAGTGATATTTACAAACCCTGGAAGGGCGCGGTACTGGTGGGTTCTCTACGTTTTAAATACCTTAACCTGTGCTATCTTGACGGCAATAAAATTGTGAAGGAAGAAAAACTGCTCAAAAACATAGGACGTGTGCGCGATGTAAGGCAGGGTCCGGACGGCTACATTTATGTAGCGGTAGAAAAACCGGCTGCGGCAATATATAGATTAATTCCGGTGAAGTAATTTGGATGTTCGATTATTCAATTGTTGGATTATTCGACTGTTCGACTGTTCGACTTTTTGATTAGTAATTGCCGCTTTCGCAAAGTCCTGTTTTATACTCCACATTTTACACTTTATCTTTAACGTTTTACACTTTTTAAGATAAAAGTAGCGGAAAATCAACTTTTATAAACTATTGCAATACAGACTATTAAATTTTATACCCGACATCTAGTAATTGGACTGTTAAATAACCGGGTTTTTAGATAATTCTACTGTGCGGCACAGAATTTTTCAATCTCTAAATTTTAAATAAAAAACTGCATTCCGCATTGCTGTTTGAAAAATATTATTTTACTTTGCAATTCAAAGTACTTTAAAAATGGAAGATTACTTAAAGGACATCCGCGACATTAAAAAGATGATGGACCGCTCCTCGCAGTTCATTTCGCTGAGCGGCCTGTCGGGCATACTGGCAGGCATTTTTGCGCTGGGGGGCGCATTTGCGGCAAAAACCCTCGTAAAGGACAGGTACAGCTACATCACGCTCGAAAGTTATGAGTTTAAGCTTATCATAGTTATTTTTGCAACAGTATTGGCACTCTCGGTAGGCACGGCATTAATTATGTCTTATATAAAGGCTAAAAAGCACGGCGAGTCGCTTTGGGACGCCACCAGCCGCAGGCTTGCCGCAAACTTCCTTATCCCGTTGGGTACGGGTGGCATTTTTGCCCTGTTGCTAATAAAAGCACACCACTACGGCCTTATAGCACCTGTAACGCTGATATTTTACGGCCTGGCCTGTGTAAATGCCAGTAAATACACGCTGCGCGATGTGCGCTACTTGGGTATTACAGTTATAATAATCGGCCTTATAGCAACCTATGCCATAGGCTATGGGCTGGAGTTCTGGGCACTGGGCTTCGGCGTATGCCACATACTGTACGGCACCATAATGTACTTTAAATACGACCATAAGCAATAGGTTTGAAAAACATTTTACAGCATATAAACAAGGCGTTTGACCACCGTATACGGCTGGGCATTATGAGCATACTTATGGTAAATGAGTATGCCGACTTTAACACGCTTAAAGAATTGCTGGGCGTAACAGACGGTAACCTCGCCAGCCATGCTAAAGCCCTTGAGTCAGAACAGTATATTATGGTAGAAAAACAGTTTATCGGCAAAAAGCCTAACACCCGCTACATGGCAACTAAAGAAGGCCGAAAGGCATTTAAAGACCATATTAACGCGCTTGAAAAACTGATATCAAAAAACTAATACTATTTTTTTATAACATTACTTTGAATTTCAAAGTACTTTAATAAAATTAAACATGAATACGACAATCAAACTCAAAATGAGCAAACCGGTTAGAGATAACGCTGTTGCACTGGCACTCTCAGCCTTTAGCATCTCGCTGTTGCTGGTACGTGTAACAATTACCCACAGTATTTTTTACCTGTTCCTTGCCTGGAATTTGTTTCTGGCCTATACCCCTCTGGCCATGAGCATACTCATCATCAGTTCGCAACGCATACTATCACGTTGGTACTGGCTCGCCCCTGCCCTAACCGTTTGGCTGTTGTTGCTGCCCAACGCCCCCTACCTGATAACCGATTTTGTGCACCTTAAAAAAGAAACACCGGTACCGGTATGGTATGATGTACTGCTACTGGCGTCGTTTACCTTTAGCGGGCTGCTCATCGGGCTTGCCTCTATGAAAAACATCTATATACTGCTTAGTGCAAAATTCAACCGTAAAATGGCCGGGAGTGCCATGCTCGCCATCTGTTTCCTGAGTGGCTTTGGGCTATACCTGGGACGTTTTTTACGCTATAACAGCTGGGACGTGCTGCACAGGCCCTTATCGCTTGCAGGCGATATCTGGCTGAGCCTGTTTGCCGCCGAAACCTGTAAGCCCGCCTGGGGTATTACAATAGGCTTTGGTATACTTCAGTATTTGCTGTTTGATTTGTATAAGTCGGTTAAGAGATAAGATTGTCGCACAGAGGCACCGGAGGTCCACAGAGATTTGGTGCATGAGTCACTCTGTAAATCTCTGTGACTGCTCTGTGAAACAACTAAAAAAAATTTACCCATCTACTTTGAATTTCAAAGTGAAATAAACCCCTCCCATTATGGAAACAATGAAAAAAAAAATTGAAAAAGTGCGCCTTGAGTTCGAAAGAAACAATCCAAAGCTTACGGCCCTGAACCTTATTAAGTATCCCGAAGGAACACTGGGGCAACAGCTTGGGCGTTTTTTACTGCGTACCAATTACGGACAGAACGTATATGCCAGCCATGATGATGCGCTGCAATTGCTCATAGCGGGCAGCACTAGCTTTACCGATGATATTGCCGTACAGTTTTACCTTTTGGGCAACGGCAGTTTTGGCCTGCGCAGGCTTACCGCCATGGCAGCCGGGGTGTTGCTTAAGCCTCACAAAATAGCCTACTTCCATCAAAAATATAAAGATGGGAAAGCCGCGCTGCGCTTTTATGACGTAGACCACCTGAGGCTGCTGCACCTGCCTATTGACCGTGTACGGGAAACGTTTATGATACGGTAATTAAGCAGTATGAAACGGTTAACAGATATTATTTTTTCCGGGGTAGCACTTATTCTTTTTGCGTTACCCTGCCTTGCTATAGCATTACTGCTAAGGTTCAGGAACCGGCACCCCATATTATTCCGGCAGGAACGCATAGGTATAAGGGGGCGGCCCTTTGTAATATTGAAATTCCAAACGCTCGTTAACGGCGTTCCTACAGCTATAGGCGCTGTTTTACGCAAAAGCGGGCTTGACGAACTGCCACAGTTTATTAATGTGCTGCATGGTGACATGAGCATCGTGGGGCCACGGGCGCTAACACAGCATGATATAAACAGGTTAAGCTGGAATGACAATTATCATGCCTGCCGCTGGCAGCTAAAGCCGGGTATTACCGGCCTGGCCCAGCTTTATGGCGGCCAGCACCGCAAAACGTCGTGGTTTTGGGATTGCCAATATATCAGCAGGCAATCGGTTATCCTTGATACCGCCATCATTGGCCTCTCATTCCTTATGAATGTTTTTGGCAAAACCAGGGTGCGGCGCAGGGTATTTAAGAAGAAGCATTTAAAATGAATTAATACTCCCCGTAGTATGGCACTAGCCAGCAAACATCAACCGATAACCAACAACTAAAAAATTCGCTATGGAAAAACAACGCCTTTTCAAACCAACCTTCCTTTTGTGGCTGCCCGTAGTGGTATGGGCAGCCACTTTTTTTTACGGCACCTGCCTCTTGTTTTACCTGCTCAATACCGAGTGGGACTATTATAACAGCGACTATGTAGTGGGTACTGCAGCCGTTGCCATATTTATAAACATTGTGGCTGTAGTACATACACTGATAATGACCAGTGTACACCCTTTTTATCAAAAAGAATTTGGCTACAGGTTATTGCTTTTGCTTACCAATATCCCCGTAGCTTATGTATATATATACTTAGCGCGCGCCCATGCACCCTTTTTAAACTGATTTCTAACTTAAAAACACAAAAAGTATGAAGGTAAAAATGATTCTCCCCGCGTTGGCTGAAGCCGAAAGCCCCTTTTGGAGGCCTATAAAATACAGCCTCTTCCCTCCCCTGGGGCTGGCTACATTAGCAGCTTACCTTTCCCCGGACGATGAAATAGACCTGCAGGACCAGCATGTGGAAACGCTGAACCTTAATGACAGCCCTGACCTGGTAATCATTCAGGTATACATTACCAATGCCTACCGTGCCTATGCCATAGCCGACCATTACCGTGCAAACGGGGCTTACGTAATTTTAGGCGGGCTGCATGTTACCTCGCTCCCGCAGGAAGCCGCACCTCATGCTGATACTATTTTCCTGGGTCCGGGTGAGGAAACCTTTTCTCAATTTTTAAAGGATTTTAAGGCTGGGCACCCTAAAAAGTCCTACTTTTCAGCCGTGCGCACACTGGATAAGATTCCGCCCATACGGCGCGACCTTATAAAGCGCAGCCGCTACCTGGTACCAAACTCAATAGTAGTTACCCGTGGCTGCCCGCACCACTGCGATTTTTGTTATAAAGATGCTTTTTTTGAAGGAGGCAAAGGCTTTTATACCCAACAGGTAGATGATGCACTGGCAGAGATAGACCGCCTGCCCGGCCGCCACCTCTACTTTCTGGATGACCATTTACTGGGTAACACAAAATTTGGCGCCGCGCTGTTTGAGGGAATGAAAGGCATGAACCGCGTGTTTCAGGGGGCAGCCACGGTAGACAGCATACTGCGCGGCAACCTGATTGAAAAAGCCGCCGATGCAGGGCTTCGTAGTCTGTTTGTAGGTTTCGAAACCTTTTCTGAGGCTAACCTTAAACAGAGTAATAAAAAGCAAAACCTTGAAAAAGATTATGTAAAAGCCGTAAACCGTCTGCATTCATTAGGCATCATGATAAACGGCAGTTTTGTTTTTGGGCTGGATGATGATGATAAAGACGTATTTAAGCGCACTGTAGACTGGGGTGTGCAAAACGCTATAACCACAAGTACCTTCCATATCATGACCCCTTATCCCGGCACAAAACTTTATAACGATATGGACAAACAGGGCCGTATACTTACCCACAATTGGGATTTGTATGACACCCGGAACGTGGTGTACCAAACCACAAAGCTTACCGCGCAGGAGCTAAAAGATGGCTATGACTGGGCGTACAAAGAATTTTACAGTTGGCAAAACATAATTAAGGCGAGTATGAGCCATGAATCACACAAGCACAAGCTAAAGCACCTGTTTTACAGCGGCGGCTGGAAAAAGTTTGAACCCATGTGGAATTTCCTGATCAAAACAAAAAACCTTAACGCCATACTGCCGGTGCTGGAATCGATACTGAGTAAGGTAAATGCTGAAAACAAACAAATTTCAGATATCAAAAATGAAAAACATGTGGTTACCACAGAACTTTTTTAATCCCTAACGCTACTGTGGAAAGCCTCTTACCATCTAAACACTGAAACTACAAACAAAAAAACCTGCAAACGTTCAGATTTGCAGGTTTTCTAGCGTTTAAAGAATTTACTCTGTTTTCCACTGGGTGTTCCCAAGACGCTAAAAACGTCAAAGTGGAGTGAGCGGGATTTCTATCGAACACTTAATACTTATTTTGACTTATTTAGAAACCTTAAAATAGTATAAATTCGAAAACAACAACGCCAGTTGCATAATTCAAGCAATACATCACATTACAAAGGCACCTGCTATATGTAATGCAACTAAAATTTTCTCTTTATTAAAATAGCTGTAGCCCCCAGGGTTGGGTTGAAAAACAGCAGCGGTTTCAAATCAAAGCGCTTAAATTGCTCGCTAAAAATAAACTACTATGCCAAACCATATATCTACATAAAAAATTACAGAAACATCATTCCATATAAGTTAATACCAATTGTTGCATTCATAAATCGAGATTGTTTTTTCGTTACTAGTTTTTTGAAGTAATTAATTACGGCCTGTTGTAGTTTCTATATTTTTCCACTCTTTAATGGAAATGTTGCGATACCATACACTATTACCATGATCCTGTAAAGCAATATGACCTTTCTTGAAAGTCCCAAAACCTGGCCAGGCAGCAAATTTACTTCCTGCAACGAGTGCTTTAAAGTTATCGTCCCAAAGTACGGTTTCAACAATAATAATGCCGTTTAAAACGAAAGTAAGTTTTCCATTTTTACAAACAATTTCAGCCGTATTCCATTCGCCAACAGGCTTAACCGGTTCTGATTTGCTTTGAATTAGATCATATAAATCTCCTGCACGGTGTTTGGTTATTTTTCCATCAGGATGACCATCGTTGTCTAAAACCTGCATTTCAAGACCTGTTTCATAAGTGCTTTTATATTTTTCTGGATTGTCGTTTACATAAAAAATAATACCACTATTCGCATTTGATGCTACTTTCCAGTCTAATTTTAAATGAAAATTTTCATATTCTGCATCGGTTACTAAGTCGCCTCCCTGACCATTTTTTGCGGCTTCGGGGTCAAAATGCAGGACCCCGCCTTCTACTTTCCAGCCCGCACTGGCAGAAGTTTTGCCATACGTATGCCAGCCTGTTGTAGTTTTTCCATCAAAGACAGGCTTAAAACCTCTCTGGGCATTTACGGTTTGTAAAAAAGTGAATAGTAAGGCTGTTGTTATAATTTTTACCATGATTCTTTCTATTTAATTTAATAATTTAAAAGCTTAGACTTTCCAGCCTTCTCTATAATCGTGTTTTACAAATTGATTTACATCATCTACATTGGTTACTTTTAAATATAAAAAACCATTGATTTTCAACACGTTAAAACACATCTGTTTCAGTATGGATGAAATACGATACCGTAATAATTACACACAATTTTTTACAATAGTACGCAAAAACAGAATATTATAAATCAGATTTTAATAAACTGAGATTTATTTTGAGACAATAAAAAATTAGGCTAAGCAATTTCTAAAGCATTTTAACAAAAAATAACGCCCTTGGATTCCAAAGGCGTTATTTGTATTTATGTGGAGTCGCCGGGAATCGAACCCGGGTCCAAACAAGGAAGCAAAGAGCTTTCTACACGCTTAGTTCCTGATTAGTTTTTCGATAGTATGCTTGGCCAGAAACAGCCACATACTACTTATCTCCTGTTTTCTCAGGGCTCCCGCGAAGCAAAGAAACCCCCAGGTTTATATTTACGGTCCCTCTATTCGAAACGCCATAAACCAGGGCTTTTCAGAGGGATCCCGCCTCCCTGCCTTGCAGGGACGTGGCTTTATTCTTACTTTAGTTCAGAATTAAGCAGCAAGAGCGTAGTTATTTTCGCCGTTTAAATGTTCGGAACAAATGATATGCGGGAACAGTTCCATTTCCCGGCGTGCTTACTGTTCACTCCGGCCTGCTGTCAAAACCAGTCGACCCCAGAAAATAATTTGGTATAATGTAAAGCAAACATAATACCAAAAAGCCTGCAAATATAATTATAATAATTAACATTGGTAAATTGTGCTCGTCTTAAATAATTGTTATTTTTGTAATATTATAAATCAATAATGTGATATTAATTAATTTAATCAAACCAAAAATGAATTAATATCACAAAAAGTTATTTATTACGCTATGAAAATCGGAATTTTAAAAGAACGTAAGAACCCACCGGATAAAAGGGTGGTTTTTTCTCCAAAGGAATTACAAAAACTAACACAGCAGTATCCGGGTATTGAAGTTATAATAGAACCGTCTGACATAAGAATATTTAAAGACCGGGAATATGCAGAAGCAGGATTTGAGCTTAGCGATAACCTGGTTGATTGCGATGTGCTCATTGGTGTTAAAGAAGTACCTGTTGATGCACTTATACCCTGCAAAAAATATTTCTTCTTTTCACATACCATAAAAAAGCAGCAGCATAACCAGAAAATGCTGCAGGCGATACTCGATAATGATATAACCTTGTACGACCATGAAACGGTTACCGACGAAACCAACCACCGCCTTATAGGGTTTGGCAGGTATGCCGGGCTGGTGGGTACTTATAATGCATTTAGGGCATTTGGGCTGAAGTATGAGTTGCATAGCCTACCCAAGGCCGAAATACTGGCAGATAAGGCCGCACTTATAGCACGCCTTAAAAGGCTGGTGCTCCCTCCTATTAAAATTGTGCTTACAGGCAAAGGCAAAGTGGGTATGGGCGCTAAGGAAATGCTCGATGCCATGCGGGTAAAAGAGGTAAGCCCCGAAAACTTCCTGGCAAAAAAATACAGCGGGCCGGTATATACCCAGCTTGATGTGCTTAATTATAATTGCAAAAAAGACGGTGCCCCCGCCATAAATAATACTGACTTTTTTAAACATCCTGAAGATTTTGTATCTGATTTTGCCAAGTATGCTAATGCAGCCGATATGTTTATTGCAGGGCATTTTCATGGCAATAACGCGCCTGATATACTTACTGCGGATATGCTGCGCGATGCCAGGTGCAGGCTTAAGGTAGTGGCAGATATATCTTGTGATGTGGGCGGCCCGGTGGCCAGCACTCTACGCGCATCCAGCATTGCAGAGCCATTATATGGCTATAACCCGTCTAACGGGCAGGAAACCGATATACACCACCCTATGGCCATTGTGGTAATGGCGGTAGACAACCTGCCGTGTGAGCTGCCCCGCGATGCCAGCGAGGGCTTTGGCGAAATGTTTGCAAAACATGTAATCCCGGCTTTTTTTAATGGTGATGCAAATGGCATACTTGCCCGTGCTAAAATTGCCGAAGGCGGCAAACTTACAGAACGGTTTAAATACCTGAGCGGATACGTACAAGAAAATACGCATCATATATAGAGACAAATTGAAAGATAAACTACGATTAGGCTGCCTGTTCCCGGGCGGCCTTTTTTGTAATACTTGAAAAGTAGGTTACTATTTAAATTTTTATCTCTAGTTATTTTTATATTAAAAGAAAACCTCAAAAATATAGATATCATATTATAAACAATCTAAATCTGTGTATATTTATGAAATTTTAAAAAACATGAGACCTCGGTTATTACTTCTGTTATTTTTTGTGCTTTCAATTGCTTATGCACAATCCGTACAATCCCCCTCTAAAGAACTCAGTGTTACATTTAAAGTAGATGCGGCGGGCAAGCCTCTTTACTCCGTTAGCTACAAAGGCCAGGCCGTAATTATAGACAGCTACCTGGGCTTTACCTTAAAAAACCTTCCGCCATTTGACGAAAATTTTATAGTTACCACTACTAAAACCACTACTGTTAATGACACCTGGAAACCCGTATTGGGCGAGGTATCAGAAATTAAGGACAACCATAACGAATTAAGGGTATCCCTTGTACAGCAATCAACCAAACGTAACATGGACATCGTCTTCCGTGTGTTTAACGAAGGTGTGGGTTTTAGGTACGAGTTCCCGAAACAGGACAACCTTAATTACTTTATAATAGAAAAAGAGGCAACCCAGTTTAACCTTACGGGTAACCATAAAGCCTTTTGGATTCCCGGCGATTTTGACAGCCAGGAATATGTATATAACGAAACCCGCCTGAATGCTATAGATAACAACAAGCTGAACCTAAACAATGGTATTGCCCTTAAATCGGTTGGTGGCAGGTATACCATACAATCGCCACTGATGCTTAAAGCAGATAACGGGCTGTACATAAATATCTTTGAGGCTGCGGTTATAAATTACCCCATTATGCACCTTGATTTAAATGTTAACAACTTTACACTTAAAGCCCACCTTGTGCCAAATGCCTTGGGCGATGCGGCCTACCTGCAAGCCCCTTTTAACACCCCGTGGCGCACGGTTATGGTAAGCAGTGATGCGCGTACTATCGTGTCCCAAAAAATGATACTCAACCTTAATGAGCCTTCTAAAATTGACGATACCTCGTGGATAAAACCCATGAAGTATGTAGGCATCTGGTGGGAAATGCATGTGGGTAAGTCAACGTGGGATTATTCGGGTTCGCAAAACGCGCAAAACCAGCAATCGGGAGAAGCAATAAAAGTTCCCCATGGTGCTAACACAAAAAACACAAAACGCTATATCGACTTTGCAAAAAAGCATGGCTTTGACGGCGTGCTGGTAGAAGGCTGGAACACCGGCTGGGAAGACTGGAACGGCAACTGGAAAGAAGAAGTATTTGACTTTGTAACCCCCTACCCTGATTTTGACATTAAGGCGATAAGCGACTATGCCAGGCAACAGGGCGTAAAAATGATTATGCACCATGAAACCTCGGGTTCGGTGGCAAGCTATGAACGCCAACTAGACAGGGCATTGGAGAATATGGTACAATACGGTTACCCCGCTGTGAAAACCGGCTATGTGGGCAAGATTATCCCCAGGGGCGAATACCACGACGGGCAAACCATGGTAAACCATTTTAACTACGTGCCAAGGCGTGCTGCTGATTACAGGCTGATGGTAAATTCGCATGAATCTTCACGTCCCACCGGTGTGCATCGCACCTGGCCTAATTACATAGCCGCCGAGGCTGCCCGGGGCAACGAATTTAACGCCTGGAGTACCGGCAACCCTCCGTCCCACGAAACCATATTGCCGTTTACACGATTACTTGGTGGCCCTATGGACTACACGCCGGGCATATTCGAGATAAAGATGAGTGCATACAAACCGGGCGCTACAGAGCAGGTGCAAACTACATTGGCAAAGCAACTGGCGCTTTATGTAACGCTGTACAGCCCACTGCAAATGGCCGCCGACCTGTTAGAAAATTATGAAAAACATCCTGATGCGTTTCAGTTTATTAAAGATGTAGCGGTAAACTGGCAGGATACCAAAGTGCTGGAAGCCGAACCGGGCGATTATATTACCATAGCACGCAAGGCAAAGGGTAGTGAAAACTGGTTTTTAGGTGCTATTACCGATGAGAACGCGCGCGAAAGCAAAATTGCGCTAGACTTTCTTACACCTGGAAAAAGATACAAGGCGGTTATTTACCATGATGGTAAAAATGCCCACTGGAAAAACAACCCTGCCAGCTACGCTATCGACACACAAATGGTAACCTCAAAATCAAGACTTAAGCTACAACTGGCGCCAGGGGGCGGCACAGCGGTAAGTTTTGTTCCCGTTAATTAAATTTATAAATGGGCACAAACACCTTAGGGTGTGCCTCAAACAGGAGTAGCATTACGCCAAATAGGGATATATTTTTTATTTTGGCAAAAAAATGAAAAATTACCGCCCTTAATTATCGTTTATGGAAAAAATGAATATTATTTTAGCAGTCCCTATACTGATGCTGTTTAAATTCGTGCTATAGCTATGTTGCTGTGCAAACACCGGTTTTATGTAGTATTACCGTTAGGAGTGCCGGGAAGGTATGCCGGCAATTTATATTGTAACCCAAACATTTTTAAATATTAACCTTTAATCCAAACCTATGAGTTCATCAAACGCACAAACCAAATGGGGCCAATTTATCCCGCTGGTCACTGTATTCTTTTTCTGGGGCTTTGTCGCTGCCAGCAACGACATCCTTATCCCTGTTTTTAAAAAGGCGTTCAGCCTGGAAGACTGGCAAAGCCAGCTTGTTTCTTTTGCTTTTTACATTGCTTATACGGTAGGCTCAATTATTTACATAGGTATCTCGGCTGCCACCAAAAAAGATATCGTAGAACGCCTTGGATATAAAAATTCGCTTGCCCTGGGGCTTGGTATTTCAGCAATGGGTACGCTTTTATTTTACCCGGCTGCAGAGATGGCTTCATTTCCGTTAATGCTCTCGGGATTGTTTATTGTAGCCCTTGGCTTTTCGTTACAACAAACGGTAGCTAACCCATTAGCGATCGCACTTGGGCCTATACAAACAGGTTCACAGCGCCTTACACTTGCTGGCGGCATCAATAATTTTGGTACAACCATCGGGCCGCTTATTGTAAGCTTTGCCATTTTTGGCTCCGCTACGGGAGCATCTACAGACGTAGACCTTAACAGCGTAAAAGCGCCTTACCTTATACTTGGGGCCGCTTTTCTTCTTGTGGCACTACTGCTAAAATTTTCATCGCTGCCTAACCACCCGGAACTGGAGGAAGAAGTAGTGACTGACGTTGTTGCCGGTAAAGCTAAAACATCTGCGCTGCAATACCCACAGCTTGTTATGGGCATGGTGGCCATATTCCTGTATGTGGGTGTAGAGGTTTCTACCGCCAGTAACCTGCCTGCCTATCTTGAAAACGGCCTTGGCTTTGCAACCAGCGAGGTAGCTCCATATATATCATTATACTGGGCCAGCCTTATGATAGGCCGCTGGGGTGGTGCAGTTGAAGCATTTACCAACGATAAATCGGCACAAACCATACTTAAAATAGTTGCTCCGTACCTTGCTTTTGGCGTTTTCCTGGGTGCTAACTACATTATGGGCCATGACCTTGCACCATTCTATATCTATGCGGCTATTATTGTGGTTCTTATTGGTGCCGACTTTGCTAGTAAAGGTAACCCTGCTACGATGCTGGGCTTATTTTCATTACTGGGCATAACAGCGCTTTTAATAGGTATGTTTACCGAAGGCATTGTAAGCGTTTATGCCTTTACCAGTGTTGGCTTGTTTTGTAGTACGCTCTGGCCGTGCATCTTTACACTGGCTGTTAGCGGGCTTGGCAAAAAAACCACCCAAGGCAGTACCTTCCTTATCATGATGATTATGGGCGGCGGTATTATAAGCCTTTTACAGGGCTGGGTTGCCGGTATTATAGGCATACACAGCAGCTACATAGTAGGTGTTGTATGTTTTGCTTACCTTGCATTCTATGCTTTTACCGTTAAGGGTATCCTTAGCAGGCAGGGCATTAGCTTTGACCGTGTAAGTGCTGGCGGGCACTAACCTGCATTAAAAATAAATTTATAGAAAACCGGTTGCGGCAGCAGCCGGTTTTTTTGTTTTTAATAACATATACAAGTTTTTAAAAGCTGTAACTTTGCCCTTACAAATTAAATTAAACTAATATGAAAAAGAGATTGATGATTGCAGCCGGTGTGGCATTGCTAACGTTAGCGGCGTGTAAGGATAAAGCTGCGGAAGATAATAGTACCCACGAGGCCATTGCTACAGAAGTTGACAACACCACTACTGCCGCCACAGATACTACGGCGCCCGTACAGCCGGAGGATGTAGTTACACAAAATGAAACCATAACTATAAAAGGTGAAGTAACAGCTATAGCCAATGGCAAAGATGGCTATACCGCAACCATTAAAGATATGGATGGCAAACTATATGATGTGGTAATCAGTATTCCGAACATGAAAGACCCTAAAAACTTCAGAAGGGTAAATACGGGCGATAAAATAAAAGTAACCGGCGAACACTATATGGTAGGCGATAGACATACCATAAAAGCCGAAACATTTTAATAAAAACAGGGTAAAAAAAATGCTCCCCTTTCGGGGAGCATCAACTCACAAAAAACGTAGCCTCCTAATATACCTTAAACTGGTATACCGGCGAAGCTGTCTGGTTTCCGGCAGTATCTACCGTAACTACTTTCCAATAGTAAGTACCTCCGGATGTTACCGGTACAGCGGATAATTGCTGTACGGTAACCGTATTCAATATCGTTGCGGGGTTTGCGTTCCCATCCATATAAACATTGTATTCCGCAATATCATTATCAATATCGCTGCCTGCCCAATGCAATGTAATGGTGGGTCCGTTTACAGTGCTGCTCATTACCGGGCTTACTGCCTCGGCGGGGAAAGGCGCATGGGTAGTAACAGGGCTGCCGGCGTTATAAAATTTCCAGGTTTCACTGTTTACATTACCGCTTGATTTTTTGGCACTTACATACCATGAGTAAGGCGTACCTTTTTTAAGGGTTATATCAAGCGAGGTGGCCGTGCCCGCGGGGTACTGCACAAATGCTCCCTGTGCCGCAAGATCCTTAACATACACGAAGTACTTTTCGGTACCGTCTGCCGCTGCCCAGGTAAAGGTAATGCTGCTTTCAGTAGCCGAAACAGTTGTTCCTGTAAGGCACTCAGTATTGTTAGCGGGTGCTGAGAGCACGGCGGCGTTTGTATTATCGGTGCCGCCGCCATCGTTTTTATCGTCTTTACTACAACCCAGCGCTATTGAGGCCGCGGCAAGTATAAAAATTATCTTTTTCATTGTTTTACAAGTTTTGAGTTAGCGGTATAACCTCCGGAAACTACGCGTATCATATATACACCCTGCGAAAGGTTAGAAAGGTCGGCAGTAAGCTCACCATTCTGCGGCTCGTATATGCGGCTGTACACGCTTTCGCCAAGAGTATTAAATACCTGTACCGAAACACTATTTTCCGCCGAATTAGGGGCTGCTATATATACCATATTACCGTTTAGCGGGTTAGGGTAAATAATTGCTGTTGCGTCAAGCAATATAGCTTTCCTGTAAATACCCTGGCATTCTTTATCCGTTGTTACGGTAATATTATTTTCGCCGGGGTTAAGGTTAAGAGTTATTGTATTTTGGTAAGTAACAAAACTTTCGCCGTTAAGATCTATTGTATACTTTTCGCCGCCGTACAGGTCGAGCTCTACCTTACGTTCTGTAGCTGCTACCCGCGATAGCACAGCAAGATCTGTCGGTTCATCAATAAATACATCAAAACATTGCCTGTAGGCCGGAGCTTCGGCAAGTGTAATACACAACTGGTAGTTACCGCTTTGCAGGTTGCTGAATGTTGTATTTACCGTAAAAGGTGCACTCTGGTTATAATTGGTACCGGTAAGGGTAGCCGTATAATTGTGGTTTGCCACAGCTGTTACCGCTATACTACCGTTATTGCTGCTCCTGCACGTTTCAGACGTCACAGCTACAGCAAAGTTATTTTGTGGCAGGGTATAAAGTACGCAGCCGTTAAAATCTACAACACTGCCGTCAGGGGTATTAGGGCAAAGGTCGGCGGTGTCCGGTATGCCGTCAAAATCCGCATCTGCGTCCATATAGGTAAAGCGTATCCAGTTCAGGTTAAATTCCGGAGCCATAATAAGGGCACGCAGGTAATACCTGCCCGCCGGAAGCTGTGCCTGCGAAAGTTTAGTCTGCCATGTTTGCCACCCTCCCGTACCGCCAAAAGTTACTGTTTCTATATCCAGGGTTTCGGCATTTATAAGCTGTAGTTTTAGCTGGCCTTGTGTGTTATTTCCACATGCGTAGCGGTATTCTATTTTATAGTTACCGGTTTGCTGTATGTTTACCAGGTAGTCAAGGTAATCACCGGTACTTGTATAGCCTATGTTCTGACCGCCGCCGGTATCGGTAGTGGCCTCCAGTTCAAGGCCATTGTTGGCATAAAAATCTTCTGCCTGTACGGTTCCGGGTATTTGCTTAACGTTTCCCACGCGGTTGGTAACCGGCTTATCGGTAAAAGGATCGTGTGCCGTGCCATCATTGGCAATAATATTTGTACCCGCGTAAGTAAGGGTTACCACATCGCCATTGCTTACAGGCGTGGCTGTTGTAAACGTAAAACTATTATCGGCATTTTGTGTAAACCCTGAAATTCCTACCACATTTCCATTAATTTTAAAGCTGAGGCCGCTTGCGTTAAAATCAATACCAGTGGCAAGGCTTTTGTTAAATGATACCGTAATTTTATCGCCCAGTGCATTTGTACCGGCATCGATAACTTTAAAAACCGCAGCTGTGGATGCTGTAGGGTTTTTAAGTTCGAAGTAATTAAGGTTAAAGCCTGATGCGTCGATATATAATTTTACCTTATTATCTCCGGCCTTCAGCAGCACATCAGTAAGGGATGCGGTACCCCAGGTATCCCAACCACCCGTGTTAGGCAGGGTAATGGTTTCTGATATCCTGCCTGCAGCATCTTCAAAGTGAATTTTACCGCTTCCCGCATAGCGTATGTCTATATCATAAGCGGTAACATCGGGCGCGGTAAGGGTATACACAAGCCATTCGGCAGGGGCAGTATACCCCACCTGGAAACCGTTTGTGGGCGAATCAGTACTTGCCTGTATATCTACACCGTCGTTACGCATTGCCCAGCCCTGGTTCCATGCGGTATACGTGCCGCCACCGCTATGGTAGGTTGCCACATCGTTATCTTTGTAAGCAAAGCCGTTAGTGCCCAGGTCATATTCGGTAGCATATACTTTGCCCGGTATAGGATGGGGCTTGTATTTTTTAGTGTCATCGGTTTGTACCTGCCGGAACATGGCATCAATAACATCCCGTTTTATGGTAGTATTTTGTAATTTGTAATTTTCGGCAAGCTGCATAAGTGTAGCAGTAGCGGCCTCTACAGATGGTGCCGCACCAGTGCCGCCCCAGTAATCAAGCAGCGCCTGGTAACCGGCAGGTTTTGTAACATCGGCAGGGCCGGCTATGCTTTCTACTTTTTTCATGGGCCACCATGCCCAGCCTATATTAAGGCTTTCTACAAGTTTTATGGCATCGCGGAACCAAACATTACTGTTTTCCCCGCTTTCCCCCAGCCATAACGGTACATTATGCTGGTTGCGGAGGTTAAGCAGACCCTGTATCGCCCCCTGGTCGTTACCGTTCCAGTATTTGTGGAAACTCATAGTCATATTATCGTCCCATAGTGGGAATATGCCATTGTAGTTATTACCCCAGCAGTTGCCTTCTATAATCACCATGTGGTTAGTGTCAACCTCACGGATGCTTTGTGTTATAGCAACCATAAGGTTACGCAGCGGCGTATTAGAGTTTTCGTCGCAGCCGTTTTGGTTGGTTCCTGTAAAGGCCCAGTTGGGCTCGTTTATAAGGTCATAAGCGCCTATCCACGGGCTGTCTTTATATCTGTCGGCAAGCCTACGCCACAGGGCTATCATTTTTGTTTTATTTGCTTCGCTTTCCCATAATGAAGGTTTAGAGGGGTCGTAGTCAGATATGTTTGCATCTTTTCCCTGGCCGCCCGGTGCAGCGTGCATGTCCAGTATCAGGTACATTTGGTTATCGGCACACCATTGCAGCAACGCGTCGGTACGTTCAAAGCCCTCGTCAAGCCAGGTTTGCTGGCCTGCTACAGGCTCCTGCTCTATAGGCAGCGTATATAGGTTGTAGTGCATGGGCAGCCTTACAGAATTAAAGCCCCATGCCTTAAGTGAGTCGATATCCCTTTTTGTAATACCGTTATCGCGGTATTTTTGATAGAACGTTTCGGTATTTGCCGCCCCTATAAGGTCGGTTATTTTTTGCCTTATTTCATGCTGGCTCCCGGCAAACGATGCAGTTTGCAGCATATAGCCCTCCTGCACCATCCAGCCGCCCAGGCCTAATCCCCTAAGTAATATAGGGTTGCCGTTGCCATCTACTATTTGTTGCCCCTGCTGGTGTAAAAATCCCTGGCTAAAAGCAGGAATTGACAGCAGTACCAGCAAAGCGCATAGTATTTTTTTCATAATTATTTTTTTTTACGTTATTATGTATTAATATACCAGCGTTTGTATTCCATGCGCGGGTATAGAGAGATTTACTTTATCTGTACCTATTATAAGGTTGTAAGCAACTGCTTTGTCGCTTGAGTTCATTACTACAGTAGCCATTTTGCCATCTTTGTTGATGAATGAAGCACTTTGCAGCATGCTGCGGCTTACCGCCGAGCTTACACGTTTCGCTTCAGGCTGTATGAATTTAGAAAAATGGCCTATATAGTAATATGATGGCGTATAAATGAGCTGTCCGGTTTTAGTGTCAGCATGCACGGGTGCAAAGCAAAAGTTGCCTACATGGTTAGGGCCACCATTTTCATCCAGTAAAATGTTCCAGTCAGTCCATCCTGTAGTGCCGTTGTTAAAGTCGTTTATCATCTGTTCGCCGTAGCGCTCGCCGTTTGGCCAAAACTGGTATTTTGCAGCGTTAAAGTTTTCTACACAGCCTTCGGTAAACAACAGGTTTTTATCCGGGTAAGCCTCATGTACCTTGCGGGTATTGTCAAACATTGGTTTACCTCCTGCCCATGTTTCGTACCAATGGAAGCCCGTACCCCATGCGTACTTAGAAGCCTCCGGGTCGCTAAATATTACGTTTGCCCTTTGGTTCATAAGGTCACGGTTGTGGTCCCATACCACTATTTTTTTATCAGGAAATGCCTTAGCCATGGTAGGCCCCAGATAGCTTTTAAGAAAATCACGCTCATCTTCGGCAGTATAAATACAGGATTCCCAGGTTTGTGTGGCCATGGGTTCATTCTGTACGGTCGTACCCCAGATTGGGATTCCCTCTTTTTCGTACGCCTGAATGAACTTAACATAATAATCGGCCCAAAGCTGGCGGAATTCCGGCAACAGTTTACCCCCCTTAAGCATGTTTTTACTGTCTTTCATATATGCCGGGGGGCTCCACGGGCTTACATATACGGTAACGTGGTTACCCGCAGTTTTTAAGGCATCCTTTATCATAGGGATGCGGTATTTTTTATCGTGGCTTATATCAAATGACTTAAGGGTTTTATCGCCCTCTTTAACATAGGTATAGCTGCCACTGCTAAAATCGCAGCTGTGTATGTTTGTACGGATGATAGAGTATCCAATGCCTTTATCGGTATCATAGTAAGCGTTTATAAGCTCTTTTTGCTTATCAGCAGGCAGTTTTGCCAATACCTCTGCACTTGCGTCGGTAATGGCGCCGCCAATGCCCATAATAGACTGGAAAGTAATATCCGGGCTTATAAAAACAGATACCTCGGTTTCAAGCGGCTGCTTGCTGTCGCCAAAGGCTGCCGTGCCTGATTTTGTAAGCCTGAATTCAGTGTTTTCGGCCGTGGTATATACCGTAACATTTTTTCCTGCGGCCTTATAACTTTTTGTTTGCCCGTTTTGCGCCAGTATGATACCTGACATCAAAAGCAGGGAGGCCATAAATGTATTCTTTTTCATTTTTAAATTTTTACCGGTGTTTTCAACACCCGCATTGATGATTTAAATTTTAAAAAAATAGCCTGCATCATTTACGAATACAGGCTATTTATAACTAACCCAAATATTATTATCCTACTTTACGTAAAGACACATCAGAAACAGTGATATTGTTGACACCATTGTTAGCGCCCGTGCCTGTTTTGATTACAAAATAATAGGTTCCCGCCGAAGGGATGCTAACATTTTGGCCTGAACCCACACAACCTACCTGGCTAAGCATTCCGTTAAAAGCGGCAGTAGCGCAGCCCGCCCATGTGTTAAGGCCAAGTATAGCCTCAGGGTCACCGCCGTAATCGGTGCCGTTTACCGGCTGTACCGGTTTTATAAACAACTGGAACCACATAAGGTCTGAAGCTCCGGGGCTTTCTACGTGCATATCTACAATATAGTTGCCTTCCTCTAATTCTACTGCCTGGTAAATGCCCTGGCCAGACCATCCATCCACCACACCTCCATTTGCTGTAGCGCTGTTGCTGCCAATGGTCCAGGTTACGGTCTGTGTACCCGAAGTGTTAAAGGTTGCCCAGTCGGCAGCACTTTCAAAATTAGGGCTCTGGATAAGGTTAGGGCCGATAAGTGATGTAGTAATGGTAACTACCTGTTGTGATACTGTATTTATACCTGCTACATACCCTACCGCCCTGTGTATAATGGTATAGGTACCAGGTGTAGGGAATGTAAAGTTCATTGTAGCTGCACCTCTGGCTTCGGTTTCAGTATCGGTAGTGTTTGGTGTAAGCACCTTCCATGTATGGTACTGTATATCCGCATCCTGTGCGGCGGTAGCAGCATAATGGTTGCCGTCTGTAGTAGTTGCCGTAAAACTCGCATCCGGATCGCCCTGTGTCATGGCATTACCGCTCTTAACCTCGTCTGGCGAGCAGCCTGTAGCCGCGATAGCAGCTATAATTCCTAACGAATAAATTTTTAATGTATGTAATTTCATAATTATTATAGATATGCAGGATCCTGTTCGATTAATGTATTAGATAGTTCAAGAAGCGGTATAGGGAAAAACTCATGTTTACCTGCTACAAATCCACGCGGCGCAAGTACAGTAGCAGCTCTTCCGGTACGTACAAGATCCCTGAAGCGGTGGCCTTCGCCCGCAAGTTCCCTCCTGCGCTCATCGGCAACAGCCTGCGGTGTTACAGGTACAGAGGCAAGGCCTACACGTGCGCGAACGGCATCAAGCAATGCCTGGGCGCGCGGGCCTGTACTGTTGAGCGCCTCGGCTTCAAGCAGGTACGTATCGGCAAGGCGTATAACATACGAATTTTGCCTGTAGTTAAGTTCGGGTGCCCCTGCTTCAGCAGAAAGGTCAGCGTTTTTTGGCATGAATTTTTTAAGGAAATACCCCGTATCCTTGTAACCCGGAGTGTAACTGGCCTGGCCTCCTGCAACTAACGCCTGCAAATCTGCGACGGTTGAGTCAAAACGTGGGTCGTCCTGCATAAAGGTATATAAGTCTACCGTAACAGGGTTAAAGCTCCATCCCGATTTATAGTCCGGGCCTCCGTTTGCGGGTGCATAGCCGCGCGGGCCCATCATTATGTTTAATATATTTCCTTCGGTGTTAAAGCCTAACTGTCCGTCACCCCACAGGGCATGGCTTTTTTGGGTGTGTGTGGCTTCCAGTATTGACTCGCTATTGAATTTATTGTCAGTTATCCAAAGATCGGCAAAGTTTGACAGCAGGTGGTAGCCGTACTGGCTTGTACCGCCCGGTGTGCCGTTTACTTCGGCAAATACCGTGGCAGCTTCAGTGTTTTTGTGCTGCTCCAGATATACTTTGCCTAATATGGCTTTTACAGCCCCTTTACTAAGGCGCCCGCCTTCAGTAGTGTTATTAAGTGTATTTGGCAGGTTCGGGTCATTGGCGGCTTCTGTAAGGTCGAGCTCTATTTGTGCCCAAACCGCTTCACGGGTGGCCTGTTCCACACTTAAAAACTGTTCTGGAGAAAGAGGCTCTGTAATGAGCGGGATGCTTTTAAACATCAGTATCAGCTGAAAGTAATAGTAGCCCCTTAGCGCTTTTGTTTCTGACCTAAACCTTGATTTTAGCGCCTCATCCATCGGTACCGCCTCTAAATGCGATAAAAGAGTATTGGCCCTGAAGATACCCTGGTAGTAATCGCCCCAAAAGCTCCTTGGTATAGTGGCCTCGTTAATGCTGTAATTTGAGAACGACTGGATGCCCGCGCCGTCTCCGGCGTTACCGCCACCGGCATAAAAATCATCTGACCCTGCGTTAAACATGGCCACCATGTTTTCAAATCCGCCGGAGTGCTTGCCCATAATGTCATATACCGATACTACACCGGCATACGCCTGTGAAGCATCCTTGTAGTAATTTGCTTCCGTTACCTGGCCCGTGGGGGTTTGCTCAATAAAATCATTGCTACAGGATACAGACAGCAACAGTGTAGCTATACCTGTACTAAATAACTTAACATTTCTTGTTTTCATTTTTCTAACACTTTTTAATTAAAACTGTAAATTACATCCTAACATGAAGGACCTTGCCTGCGGATAGTATCCACGGTCAATTCCCATAACATCTCCTCCAATTTCAGGATCGTAGCCAGTATATTTAGTAAACGTCAATAAATTTTCGGCTGTTGCGTAAATCCTTATTTTGGCAATATTCACTTTTTTAAGTAAGTCATTTGGTAACGAATAGCCCAACTGCACTACTTTTAGCCTGAAGTAGTCGCCATCCTGCAGGTAAAAGTTAGAGGGCTTAGTAAAGTTACCATTACGGTCATCTGTAGTTAGCCTTGGGTAAGTATTACTTGTGCCCTCGCCATTCCACCTGTTAAGCGCGCTGGTCTGCCAGTTTGCGGTAGGTATATCAAGCCTGCGTAAGCCCTGGAATATAGTATTACCGCCTACTCCCTGTCCGAAAAGTGTAAGGTCTACGCCTTTATATTCAAAGTTTAATGTAAGGCCATAGGTAAAGTCGGGCATTGGCTGGCCCAGGTATTTCCGGTCTTTTTCGGTAATAGTACCATCACCGTCAAGGTCGGCCCACTTAAAGTCGCCCGGTTTTGCATCCGGCTGTATCGCTGTGCCGTCAGCGCTTTTATAACCATCTATTTCCGCCTGGTTCTGGAAGATGCCCTGGTTTACGAATCCGTAGAAACCATTATAGGTGCTCCCTACTTCACTACGCGTGATAGGGTAGTTGTATGATTGTACTGTAGGCCCATCCAAATGGTCGCGGCCGGGGCCTACATCGGTAATCGTATTTTTCAGTGTACTAAAGTTACCGTTTGCAGTAAAGTGCAGGTCGCCAAAGTTTTTACGGTATGCAGCCTCTATCTCAAAACCTGTATTTTTCATAGCAGCGACATTACCGCGCGGGCTTCCTGATGTACCAACATACGCAGGGATGGGCACATCTCCTAAGATACCATCTGTAGCTTTTCTGTAATATTCAAGGCTTAGGGTTAAATCTGTAAGGACTGTAGCGTCTATACCTATATTAGTCATGGTGGTTTCTTCCCACCTCAGGTTAGGGTTTGATGCTCGTGTAAGTGTATTTCCTATAACTACATTTCCATCCGTACCTATAGTGTAGTTATATCCACCGCCAATAAGTGCAAGGTATCCGAATTGCTGGATATTGTCGTTACCCGTTACACCGTAGCCGCCACGCAGCTTCAGCTGGTTTACTACATTATTCTCTTTCCAGAATGCTTCTTTAGAAATGTTCCATCCGGCAGAAAATGAAGGGAACGTACCGTATTTATAGTTGGCTCCAAATTTTGATGAACCGTCGCGGCGTACAATACCCGTAAGCAGGTAACGCTCTTTATAGTCATACGTAAACCTTGCAAAGTAAGAAGACAGGGTATTCTTAACATTGGTATAGGCATAGCTGGTAATATCCGCGGCAATGGTAGGCCAGTTAAATGATGCCTCGCCATGCGTATTAACCGGCTGGTTCTGGTAGGTTGTACCCTGGCCCTTACCGATATTATCTACATAAGCTGCCTGGCCCACAAGCAATGTAAAGTTGTGGCCCGCAACAAGCTTATTGTATGAAATGGTGTTTTCAATATTCCAGAGGAAAGTTTGGTTAGCCGACCTGAACAGGCTGTTCTTCTGGGTATTGTTATTGGCGTTAAGGTAAGATATAGGCGTAAAACTTTCGTTGCCATAATAGGCCTGCTTACCGGTTACCTGTGATTTTAACTTTAAACCTTCTAAAGGTGTAATTTCAGCATATACGCTTCCTAAAAAGTTATCAGCCCAGTCATAGTTACCTAAACGTGTTTGGGTATAGGCAAGCGGATTGGTTATTTCCTGCTGTACCTCGTTAGAAATACCATAATAATTTCCGTTTGCATCTCTTACAGCATAGGCATTATTTTGGTAAACTGACGCGTTAGGCTGTGTTGTAGGGTCAGTTACAATAGCCGGTGTAGTAGGGTCAAGATTAATTGCCGAGGCTAAAGGGCCACCAAATTCACCATTTGTATTACCAAGCCCAATATTTTTTTCCCTCGAGAAGGTAACTTTTTCACCTACTGTAAGCCATTTAGTTATTTTATGGTCTGAATTTAGCCTTATTGTTTTACGGTTGTACTGCGATATATCAGATGTAACAATACCCTCCTGGTCTAACAGCCCAAAAGAAAGGAAAAAGTTTGACGTATCATTACCGCCGCTCAGGCTAAGCTCGTGCTGGGAGCGTTGTGCATTTTTATTAAATATCTGGCTTTGCCAGTCAGTACCTTTGCCTAAAGCAGTATTTGGAAAGGGAAGCCTAAATTCTCCAGAGGTATATCCGTTGGCATACTGCTCATTTCTTAGGGTGGCATATTGTGTGGCATCAAGCAGGTCGAGCTTTCGAGATGCCTGAGAGCTACCGGCAAATCCGTTATAATTAACCATCATTTTGCCTTTTTTACCTTTTTTGGTATTGATAAGGATAACGCCATTTGCAGCGCGTGTACCGTAAATGGCTGCAGAGGCGGCATCTTTTAGCACCTCAATAGACTCAATGTCAGACTGGTTTAGTACACTTACGTTATCCGTTTGCACACCGTCTATAATAAATAGCGGGTTGCTGTTGCCAAAAGAGGTAAGCCCCCTTACACGAACTGTAGATGATGAACCCGGCTGCCCTGCATTTGCGAAAATGGTAACACCCGATACGCGCCCCTGAAGTGACTGCTCTACCCTGGTTAGCGGCAGATTTTCTAATTGTGCAGCCTTAACGCTTGATATAGCGCCTGTTACTACACTTTTCTTTTGGGTACCATAGCCCACCACTACCACTTCTTCAAGTGTTTGTACAGATGGCGCTAACGATACATTAATAGTTGTACGGCTGTTTATAGCCTCTTCAATAGTGGCATAGCCTACAAAACTAATTACCAGTGTGGCATTTGGCCCTGCCATAATCTGGTACTTGCCGTCAATGTCTGTTGACGTGCTGTTCTGGGTGCCCTTTACTAAAACAGAAGCCCCGGGAACTGGCAGCCCGGTTTCATCTGTTACCTGCCCTGAAACGGCAGTGTCCTGCGCCCACATGTTGAGCGCGAAGAGCAGACAAATTACATGTAAAAATCGTAATTTTAAAAATTTCATACTCGTTAAAATTTGGGTTGATTATTTATTAATAATAAGCAATACTACGCCTTTTATTTAGGTATTCTCAAACATATACCTTTACAAAAACACATCAAATTAAATTTTAATACTATATTAAAACCCATCATTTAAATTTTAATAAATTGATTTACAATATATTAAATACTTATTTTACTATTTAAATTTTATTAACACATGCTAAAAACCCTTACAAATAGGTAAATTTTAATTACAACGTTATAGTTGATTATATATCAAATCGT
Organism: Flavobacterium sp. RHBU_24; assembly: GCF_046613695.1. NCBI lineage: Bacteria > Pseudomonadati > Bacteroidota > Flavobacteriia > Flavobacteriales > Flavobacteriaceae > Flavobacterium > Flavobacterium sp. RHBU_24. Next base: position 237,176 of record NZ_JBKJHD010000004.1, read on the forward strand.
TACGCTTGCACGATATGCACAAAAAACGAGATTTACATAATTAATAATTGTGTAATTTTTGGGCTTTGTTAAGGTAAATCGATGGCATTTTGCAACGTATTATAGTCATTTCACTACAACGATTTACCTTACTAAGAGAAATTGGTTAATTTTATATCGGTTATAAGTAAATAAAATTTGAAAACATTAAGAAATTGCCTGCAGCTATGCTCCCTATTAATTATGCTTGCTCCCAACTTTGTGTGGACGCAGGTCAAAAACATAGGACTACCTAAAATCATAAATTACAAAAAGTCTGACTACCAGGGCGGCTCCCAAAACTGGGATATTGCCCAGGACAGCCATGGTAATATGTATTTTGCAAATACGGCCGGGCTTTTGCAGTTCAATGGCACATCGTGGAATAAGTATACTATACCAAATGTTACGGTGAGATGCCTGAAAATTCATAAGGACGGCCGTATATACGTAGGCGGCTACGATGAATTTGGCTACTTTGAAGCTAATAGTAAAGGGAAGCTTGTGTACCATTCGGTTTCAAAGCTGGCAACCCCAAATTCTAAAAGAATAATAGATTTTGTATGGAAAGTGCATATTGTTAATGATGAAGTTTTCTTCCAGACGTTTTTCCGTACCTATCTATATAAGAATAACAGGCTTACTATAATAGAACCGCCAAACAAGTTCCAGTTTTCATTTTTAGCAGATGGTAAGCTGTATTTTCAGGATATTACCGCCGGGCTGCTGGAATACAGGCAGGGACATCTAATCCCTTTACCGGGTACTAAAGTTTTTAATGGCACCGAGGTATGGGGCATACTGCCTTTTACCGAAGGTAAACTGCTTATAATAACCATGGACAAAGGGCTTTACCTTTATGATTTTGCTACCGCAGTACCGTGGGAGTGCGAAGCTAACGATATCATCCGGAAAAACAATTCACTGGGGGGGCGCATCCTCAATGACCGTTTTATGGTGCTTAACTCTGTTCAGGACGGTATTATTATTTGCGATATGAATGGCAGGGTGGTGCAGCATATAAATAATGAAAAAGGGCTGCTAAACAATACGGCGCTTAGCTCGTTTATAGATAATACCGGTAACCTTTGGCTCGGGCTTGATAACGGTATTGGTTACATTAACATTAATTCGCCTTTTACGTACCTGGGCGGCAGCTTTGGCCTTAGTTCTGTTTATTCGTGCGGCTTATACAATGACAATTTATATGTAGCTACAAACCAGGGGGTTTACAGCCATCCCTGGCAAAACCCGTTTAAAGAAAAATCTTTTAAGTTTATAGAGGGTACTACCGGGCAGGCATGGGGGCTTGAGGTTTTTGGGGGCGAACTGTTTTGCCTGCACAACAGGGGCCTTCTTTTAATAAATGGTATGAAGGCCGGACGGTGGCTTGATAATAAAAAAGGATATCTGGGCCTTAAAGCTTTACCAGGACATCATAATTACCTTATTGCCAGCAACTATCAGGGCTTTGCCATTATAGAAAAGACAGCCTCGGGCTGGGAATTTCGAAACCAGATTGAGGGATTTGACGTTAGTGACAGTAAGTTTGTAACGGATGGTAAAAACGTATGGCTGCGCAAAAACATGATAATGTATAAGCTAAAGCTAAGCGATGACCTGAGGCGGTTTACTGTTACGGCTACTTATGATGCGTTGTCTGCTAACGTAAAGAAAATAACCAGCGTGCAGCACCTAAACGGGAAAATATACCTACAGGGAAATAACAGGTTTTTTACCTACAACAGTGCCAGCGACCGATTTACCGAAGACAAGGCCATGACGGCGGTGTTTAAAAGTGTACCGCTTATACGCTATTGCTTTGAAGATAATAAGGGTAACATCTGTTATTTTTATGGTGACTCTGCCATGGGCATGTTAATGAAACAGGCAGGCGGCAACTATAAAAACGTTCAATCTCCTTTTGCAGCATTGTCAGGCAACCTGGTATATTTCTTTGAATCGGTTAACGCCATAGATAATAACAATATTTTTATAGGGCTTACCGAAGGCCTGGTGCATTACAATCCTGACCTTCATTATGGCAGTTCCTTAAAGCCAAAAGCTTTTATCAAGAGCTTTTCCTTTGCGGAGGACACATTGTATACCGGCAACAGGAACGATTTTAAAGATATTAGTATTCCGTTCAAAGATAATAATGTTAAGTTTAATTTCTCATCGCCCACTTATGATAATCCTGAAAACCTTAAGTTCTCTTACCGGCTTGAGGGCTTTGACAACAAATGGAGCAACTGGACTAACGTTCCTGTAAAAGAGTATACTAACCTGCACGAGGGAAGCTACAAAATGCAGGTAAAAGTACTAAACAGCAGCGGGGCAGAGAGCAGCGCAGCTAATGTGTCATTTATTGTAAATCCACCCATTTACAGGCATCCGCTGGCCTACCTGTTTTACGTGCTGATAGTGGTTTTGGGCGTTTATATAGTAAGGAGGCGCCTGCGCCAGAAGATACGTCAAAACCGATATTACGAAACTCTGGAACAACGCAGGCTTTATCTGGAGCGTGAAACCAAAATAAGGCAGGAGCAATATGAACTGGAAAAAGAGATAGAACGCCTTAAAAACGAACAGCTTAAAGTTAAGATACTTACCAAGGATAAGGAACTGGTAAGCAACTCCCTACAGGTGGTAAAGAAAAACAAAATGCTAAACGGCATCATCAGCAAGCTTAAAGATATCAACCCTGAATCGCTAGACGAATCGTCGCGGCAGCAGTTTAGCAAGCTGAACAAAACCATTAGCAAAGAGCTTAATACTGATAAGAGCTGGAACAACCTGGAGAAGCACATACGCAACGTGCATTTTGAGTTCCTTAAAAGGCTAAAGGATAAATACCCTGCCATAACACCGCGTGAAATGGACCTTGCCACCTACCTGCTTATGAATATGAGCACTAAAGAAATAGCTGAGATAATGAATATTAGTGATGGTGGCGTGGAACTGGCCCGCTACAGGCTGCGTAAAAAACTGAACCTGGAACGTAAAGAAAACCTGACCGGGTTTTTAATGACAATATAAAGCCTAAAAGTTTTAAACCATAAAAGGCTGTACCATGAATCATGATACAGCCTTTTGTTTTGGGAATCTTTAATTAATTATAGCAGCCGTTAGAACACGATGCGTTTAGAGACCACACCTTTGTCGGTGGTGATTTCTACGATAAGTACCTGCTGCTGTACGTTTAGGTTGCCTGTAACCGTTTCGGTAGCGTTTATGCCCTCCCGGGTGTACAGTTGCCTTCCACGCACGTCAAATACTTTTACGCCGCCCATAAGGGCTGTGCCGGTGTTGATGCTTATAGCCTCACCCTGCTTAAACACAACTACACTGTTTGCATCAAGTATTGGCGTGGTGCCAAGGGCCGATGCCTGGTAGTGTACCTCAAAGCGGCCTTCAAAGTTGCCTGCT
>NZ_JBKJHD010000040.1:0-4180 GCF_046613695.1 Flavobacterium sp. RHBU_24
CTACCAGGGCCAGGAAAAAGATAATGAGATAAAAGGCGAAGGTAACAGCCTGAATTATACCTTCAGGATGCACGACCCAAGGGTGGGAAGGTTTTTTGCGATTGATCCTTTGACTAGTAAATATCCACATAACTCACCATATGCTTTTAGTGAAAATAGGATTATGGATGCTACAGAACTTGAAGGGAAAGAAGCTAAACTAATAATCACAGATGAAGTTACGGGATATGCAATTCAAAGGGTCACGGGGGACACTTGGAATGGAAATAGTTCATATTTAGTTGTTCCAACTTACAAAATGATGCTAATAGATGCACAAAATCCTAACAAAACTATTGCTACATATAATGTGACACGAGACTCATGGTATTCTAGGGGTGAGATTTTTTACGATAATCTTTTGAAAGATTTCGTCAATGATGATTATGCCCTAATAAATAGAAATTTTGAACCAGCGGAAGCTAATAAAAACTTATATACAGGTGTACCACTAGAATACCCACATGATTCAGGGTTAGATTCTTTTGTGCTTTCTCAATCCGGGTCTACTACTTTAAAAGCTGAACCTAAAACCAAAGAGCAAAATACTTTTCTAGATGGTACACCAATAGATGATGCGCGTACAGATTTAGCAAAAGCTACTGGTGTTATGGTACATATCGGTGGGATTTACGAAATTGATGGTGTGATACATGTTGCAGCTTCGTATGGATGTTTTGGGTTTGTATCAACTAATCAAGTTTATAAAACAGAAAGTGACGCTCAGAAAGTAATTAATGATAATAATGTGGAAGAGCAAAAAACTTCTAATGATGAATATAAAAAATATATTAAAAAAGTGATTAAAGTTAGAACCGAAACTAAGGGTGATAAAAAAGTATTAATATCAGTAGAAAAAAGGAATGATGCTAAAAAAAGCCAAATATATAGTGATTAGTATTAACCTTCTAAATCTTGTGAGTTGTCAATATAATCGGATTGAACGACCTATTTGCTATAAATCTCATAGAGTTTCAATAAATATGACAATTGATAGTTTAAAGAAAATTATACCATATGTCAAACGTGACAATGAATTTTTTGATAAGCATTATGATTGCCATTATTTAGTTGAGAATCCTATTGTTTATAAAAATTATGTTATAGGACATTCAATATACTTTTTTTTACAAGATAGGGAGGTAAAAAAAGTAATTTTTAAATATTTTTTGCCAAAAGGAAGCAAAATTAATTTTAATAGTTATTTATCAAACAATTTTACATGCATAGATTATTTTAAATATGATAACTTGATTACATATGAGGGTAATACGTATAATTTAACAAAGCATTTCACAGATCAGCTAGAAGTAATTGAAATTGAAGTAGGATTGCCAAAATGACGGCATATTTCAGATTTAATGAACCTCTAATATCTAAGTTATTATGTAATTTTATCAATCCCCCCGCTAGCGCAAGCCTTTTGGCTCGTGCCAGCAGAGTTATTTTAAATATAATAGAGTTCCAGCTTACTATACACCTTATCAATCTCTTTATCCATATAAGCCTGGGCATAGTGCACATAGCGGTTAAAAGAGCCGCTTGCTGCACTATGCCCGCTTATTTTGCGTACCAGGTGCTCTGGCATGCCTAATATTAGCAGGGTGGTTATGGCAGTGCGGCGCATCATGTGCGAACTCATTTTATCGCAAAAACGGGTTTTATCGGCTGTGCGGCTATTGCTTATCTTTTTGGTTTTGCCCTGGCGTTCGCGCTGCACTTCTATGGGGGTTGTAAAACCGGCCAGTTCGCCTATTTGCTTCAGGCTCTTGTTAAAGTTAAACAGCGTAAGGCTGCCAAAAACCGGCAGTTTGCTATTGGACTGTTTGTATTGTAAGTAAATTTCAATAGCATAGCCGGGCAATTTTATGTAACTAAAAGTTTTGGTTTTTAGAGAGCGCAGCTTCAGGTACCAGTCCTGCCCCTGCTGTTCAAAGTTTTTATTAGTCAGTAAAACAATATCGCTATAGCGTAGCCCGGTGGTACAGCCAAAAACAAATACATCTTTTACACGGCGCAGTGCGGGTGTAAGGCTTTGCGTAAACGCAGCATCATGTATAAGGAACTTAAGCTGCTCCGGTGAAAGTACCAGTATGTCAACCTCTTCCTTACGCACATAAAACAGCCGTTGGAAATCACCGGTATTAAAATCCTTGTCGTTTTTAAGGTAGTTAAAAAATATGCGTATTGTTTTTATATTGGCCCCTACATAATTATCAAAGCAGCCTTTTTTGTACAAGAACTCCGTAAACTTCTGGTAAAACTTTTTCCAGTAGTTTTTCTCGCTTAGCAGTTCGCGTGTAGTAAGTTTAGATGCATCCGCTATCCGTAGTTCAAACTTACAATCAACGCTAAACTGCACCAGGTTTTGCAGTACATAATAATAGTTTTGTATGGACTGCGGCTTTATACGTTCGCCATTTTTCTTTAAACGCTTTCCTGTTTCGGTATCTTTTATAAATTGTTTGAATAGCGGAATAATAGGCGACAGCTTTTTCATAAGGTTAGTTTACCCAAATATATAAAAAACAAAAGCAAAGCCTAACGGCTTTGCTTTTGTTTTTAAGCGGGCATAGTGCGGCAAGCGGCTCTTTTAACCGCTATGCATAGCCTTAGCTCTTGGCTAACTTTGTATAATTAAGTAGGCTAACAGAAATAAAAATGTAGAATTATCATGCATTTGAAAATATTAATAATGTATAATTACCATCTTATTATAACATTATATATATAACTAAAATATCCCGTATGCAATACTTCTAAAGATATTTCTTCATATTTTGGACTATTTGTGAAAACAAATAATCTTCCGGTTTTTGGATTTAGTTCGTAATCTTTTTTAGCAATTTGAATATTTAAAATATTTTGAAGTTCTTCAGTAACATGTACTTTTTTAAGTAATGTAATATATTCACGCATAATGTAATTAATGTATTCTTGTTCAGGTAATTTTTTATCACCCCATAATTCCTTTTCAGCACTTGTAGTTAGAAAGGATATTATTAAACTATTATCATCATATTTTATATGAAATGTATAGGGTATTTCCTTTATAACTCCCCCTATAACATTACTCTTATACTCATAAGTTTTGAGATTGTTATCTTGACGAATTTTTTGAATTGATAATGGATTTTGTGCTCTTGTAGCATAAGTAAACAAAATGGCTATTGTTAAATAAAATTTAAGTGATTTCATAAATATAAATTTTTATCTTTTAATACTTTTTTCCGGCGCTCCTCTAAACATAAGATAAATTCTCCAATTGAAGTCAACCTTTTTAGATTCTGGATAAATTAAATCTATTCTTTGTAGGTTATTTTGAATAACATCCTTTGGACTAACTAATAAACTTTTTAACTCTGAATTTAATTGTGTGCTAAATATATTTTGTTTTGCTAATATGGGTTTAGGGGCATTACTCGATTTTGTAGTCTCATTTAATTTTTTAGTATTAAGAGCAATGTGATACGCTTGCTCCTTAGGATTGTTTCCGGGGTGTTGAAAATCAGCAACAACGCCATTCTTTTTTAGCTCCTCAACGTTTGATATAAAATCGGCCTTATTTTCAATAGGAACAGAGCCTAGACTGATATCTACAGTAATAAAATCTTTTGGATCAGCAATATGAAGTGAAACATGTGCAGGGCCTAATTCATAAATTTTTGCGGTCATAGCGGTCAAAATTTCTTCACGTGTATGTGAATCTTTCATATCATAATAGACCTGTTGCACAAGTTTGCCAGGCTTTTTATAGTTTTGTGGTCTACCTTCTATTAACTGCGTGTACATTATAGAAGCCTGCTTTTCAGGTGTTCTAGCTGTACTTGTAATCAATAGACTATTTAATCCAGTTTTTGCTGCCAAATCAGTCAGAACTTTTTCTGCTCCTTTTGTTACAACATCTTTTTTTATATTCTTAGCATATTTTATTATAGGATCACCTCCTCCAAGTCCATAGGGGTCATTAATATTTATAGGATTATCATCATAAGCCACATAAGGGCTTTGCCACACAAAAGTACTTGCAAGAGGATCTAAACTTAACCAACGTCCAACTCGTGGATCGTATTGCCTAAATTCAGTAGTATAATTATTACCTATCCCTTTAACATCGTCATCTTTCTCCATTCCGTTATAC
>NZ_JBKJHD010000041.1:0-3920 GCF_046613695.1 Flavobacterium sp. RHBU_24
GATGGGTATAGTACGTAACAGTACGTAGGTGTCTTTATAAACAAAAACTCCGGCGGATGCCGGAGTTTTTATATCTCGAAAGTAAATCTGATTTACTTAATAAATTCAATTTTTTGTGTCGCCTCAAGGTTTACGCTGTCAAAAAAGCCCTGCTCATTCATCCATTCATCGCTAAATACTTTGCTCATGTAGCGTGAACCGTGGTCAGGGAAAATAAGTACAACGTTGCTGTTTTCGTCAAACTCGCCGGCTTCGTCATACTGGCGGGCGGCCTGTAGTGTGGCACCGCTGGTGTAGCCTACAAAAAGGCCTTCGGTCTTGGCGATATAGCGTGCCGCGTGGGCACTGTCTTCGTCAGACACTTTTATAAATTTATCAATAATATCAAAGTCGGTTGCTGTAGGGATAAGGTTTTTGCCAAGGCCCTCTATACGGTAGGGGTAAATCTCCTCGCTGTCAAACTCCCTTGTTTCATGGTATTTTTTAAGTACCGAACCAAAAGCATCCACACCCAGTATCCTGATGTTAGGGTTTTGCTCTTTTAAAAAACGCGCAGCGCCGCTTATGGTGCCCCCCGTGCCGCTGCATGCTAAAAGGTGGGTTATTTTTCCGCCGGTTTGCTCCCATATTTCGGGGCCGGTAGTTTTATAGTGGGCATCTACATTAAGGTCGTTAAAATACTGGTTGATGTATACAGAGCCCTTAGTTTCTTCATGCAGCCTTTTTGCAACACTGTAGTAAGAACGGGAGTCATCTGCACTTACATTAGCAGGGCATACATATACCTTTGCACCCATGGCGCGCAGCATATCTATTTTATCTTTAGACGATTTAGAGCTAACTGCCAGAACACATTCATATCCTTTAATAATGCTTACCATAGCGATACTAAAGCCTGTATTGCCCGAAGTAGTTTCGATAATGGTGTCTCCCGGTTTCAGGATACCTCTTCTCTCAGCCTCTTCTATAATATAAAGTGCAATCCTGTCTTTTGTAGAATGGCCCGGATTAAAAGCTTCTACCTTAGCATAAAAATTTCCTTTTAACCCTTCAGTAACTTTATTGATCTTGATAAGCGGTGTATTGCCTATCAATTCCAACACATTATTATAGGCGTTTATTTCTTCTTTCATAAAAAAAATAAGTTAGCAAGGTAAACTGTGTATTGTTTAGCAACCTCAAAACCCTGCAAATCTAACAAAAAAAATTTAATTAGTTTTTAATTCCTTCCAAATCTAATAAAAAACTATATTCCTTAGCTACTTCCTTAAGGGCTTCAAACCGCCCCGAAGCGCCGCCGTGGCCAGCTTCCATATTGGTATCCAGGTACAAGAGCTTATTTCCCGTAGCGGTAGCCCTTAGCTTTGCAACCCATTTTGCAGGTTCCCAATATTGTACCTGGCTGTCGTGAAGCCCTGTTGTAACAAGCAAATTAGGGTACATCTGGGCGGTTACGTTGTCATAAGGCGAATACGATTTCATATAATCGTAGTATTCCTTCTCGTTAGGGTTGCCCCACTCGTCATATTCGCCCGTGGTAAGCGGTATGGTATCGTCAAGCATGGTTGTTATTACATCTACAAACGGCACCTGTGCTATAACGCCGTTGTAGAGCTGCGGGGCCATATTAACCACAGCGCCCATAAGCAACCCTCCGGCAGAGCCGCCCTCGGCATATAAATGCTGTGGGGAAGTATACCCCTGCTCAATTACATATTCTGAGCAATCTATAAAATCAGTAAATGTGTTTTTCTTTTTAAGCAGCTTACCGTCTTCATACCATTTACGGCCCAGGTCTTCGCCGCCGCGAATATGGGCTATTGCAAAGATAAATCCCCTGTCGAGCAGGCTAAGCCTTATTGATGAGAAATACGGATCCATAGAGGCCCCATACGAGCCGTAGGCATACAACAGGAACGGGTTCTTGCCGTCTTTTACAATGCCTTTGCGGTACACTACCGAAATGGGCACCTTGGTACCATCTTTGGCCGTAGCCCAGATACGTTCCTCAATATAGTTGTTTTTATCAAATTTACCGCCCAAAACCTCCTGCTCCTTAAGTACGGTTTTTTCCTTCGTCTTCATATTAAAATCTATAACCGACGAAGGCGTAGCCATACTTTGGTAAGAATATCTAAGGATATGCGTGTCAAAATCAGGGTTGGTTGCCGTGCTTGCCGTATAGGTTTCTATACCAAAGGGCAGGTAGTACTCCTCCCCTTTCCACGGGCGGATGCGTATGGTGTTAAGGCCATTGCTGCGCTCGCTTATCACCAGGTAGTCCTTAAAAATATCAATATCTTCAAGCAGCACATCGGTGCGGTGCGGTATCAGGTCTTTCCAGTTCTCTTTTTCGGTTTTTCCTTCGGGGGTTACCATCAGCTTAAAGTTGGTCGCCTTATCTTTATTGGTAACAATATACCAGGTATCTCCATAGTGGCTTATGCCATATTCCAGCCCGCGCGTACGCTTCTGGAATATCTTAAACTCACCGTCCGGCTTTTTGGCGTCCAATATGCGGTACTCTGACGTTAGTGTGCTACCGCTGCCTATAACCAGGTATTTTTTAGATTTTTCCTTATAAATGAACGTGTTATAGGTATCGTCTTTTTCGTGGTAAATGAGCACGTCATCTTTTACATCGGCACCCAGCCTGTGCTTGTAAATTTTATCAGAACGCAGCGTTACCTCGTCTTTACGGGTGTAGAAAAGCGTTTTATTATCGCCGGCCCAGGTAGAGCCGCCCGTGGTGTTTTCAATTTTTATCGGGAGTATTTCGCCGGTTTTAAGGTTCTTAACCTGTATGGTGTACTGCCTGCGCGAAACCGTATCTACACCAAAAGCCGCCCAAGCATTATCCTCGCTGATGCTAAGCCCCGAAAGGTTAAAGTAGCTGTGTCCTTCTGCCATTTTATTACAGTCGAACAATATTTCTTCAGGCGCCTCCAGCGTGCCTTTCTTGCGGGAATATATGGGGTAATCCTTGCCTTTTTCGTAGCGCGTTATGTACCAGTAGCCGTTGTATTTGTAGGGTACCGAAGCGTCGTCCTCCTTTATACGCGCTTTCATTTCCAGGAAAAGATCGTCCCTGAATTTGGCCGTATGCGCGGTAGACTCTTTATAAAATTCGTTTTCTTTAGTAAGGTAGGCTATCACTTCGGGGTTTTCCCTGTCGTTTAGCCAGTAGTAGTTATCGGTGCGCACGTCACCATGCTTTTCCAGCTTGTGCGGCTTTATGGCGGCTACAGGCGGGTTTAGTGTTTCGGTCATTTTATTCTTGCTTGTTTGAGCATTTCCTGCAAAAGTAAGGCAAACACAAATTATACCTATGTGTTTTTTCATTCTTTTATTAATTGGTATATTTTTAAGCCAATTTAATACATTTGTAAATATAATAATATAAAATTTAAAACAATGTTTGGAGATTTAATGGGCATGATGGGTAAACTGCAGGAAACCCAGCAAAAAATTGAAGAAACTAAGAAGAGGCTTGATACGGTACTTATTGACGAGCAGAGTACTGACGGCCTGCTGAAGGTAACAATAACCGCAAACCGCACCGTAAAATCGATAGCGATAGACGACTCTTTACTGGAAGATAAAGACCAGCTGGAAGACTACCTGATACTGGTAATAAACAAGGCTGTAGCCAAAGCTACTGCCATAAATGAAGCCGAACTGGCCGCTGTAGCCAAGTTAGACATGCCCGGACTCGATATGTTTAAGTAGAGCTTGGTTTAGGTTATGACCATTATGGAACGCTCGATTGTGCATATGGACATTTACCGACACGACATTTTTAAAAAGATGTAAATTAAATGTACATAATGTATATTTTACCTGTTTATATACCAAAACAAAAGGCTGTACCACGGATTGTGATACAGCCTTTTGTTTTGGGAATCTTTAATTAATTATAG
>NZ_JBKJHD010000042.1:0-3439 GCF_046613695.1 Flavobacterium sp. RHBU_24
AGGCATGGATGCCCACCCTGAGGCGCGTATTTACATCTTTGACCGCTACGGCAAGCTCATTAAGCAGCTGAGCCCGGCCTCACGGGTTACAGACGGCGAAGGATGGGACGGCACCTTTAACGGCGCGCCACTACCATCAGACGACTACTGGTTCCGCGTAGAGTTTACCGAAGGCAACACCGAAAGGGTATTCAGGGCACACTTTGCGATGAAGCGATAGTTTAGCAGGCAGTGTTCAGTGGCAGTTGGCAGTAGCTTCACCCAAACACACATTGACAAACAAATACCAATAAATAAAGGCAGCCAAACGGCTGCCTTTATTGTTTTTATAGGGTAGGAGGGAAGCTACTGTATGCTGAACACTGACCACTGCCTACTGCCACAGAAGTGAAGCTTTTACCAACCGCGACTGAATACTGCCCGACCGATTGAGAATAGCCCCGATGGGAGCGGTATCCTGCCGGGGAATGAGGCAGATAAAGCGGACAGCGGGAAACAGTGCCGCTGCAAGGCACTAACGATGGGCTACTGAAAAATAGTGAAGCCTTATTGGCTTTTAATAGAAGTGGTTATCGTATGCGTGGTGGGGATAATCTAAATATTTGTGGCAAACACTATGAAAAACAATATATGTAACAATAAAAAAACAATAAATTAAGTTATAGTTTTTGTAAGATTGATTCGGTATTATTAGTGATTTTTTGCAGTAAGTATATCTAAATAATGAGAAATAGTTAAAATGGATACTTTTTTTTAAAACCCAATGCTTCAATATGGTATTTTTTCTAATATTGTTGGGATTAAGTAACCAACCTATGACAAAAATTTATATATTTGACCGCTATGGAAAATTACTGTAAAGTAAGCATGACATGAGGAAAATTGCCCGTAGTAGCGATTAAGTTATTTAACGTTTATTATCGTACGGTCTAACTAAAAAGCATATTTCATTAAAACGATCAAAGGTCAACATGAATTTTAAAAAGGTTTATCTCATTTTTGGTTTATTCTTAGCCCAAATGTCTTTCTCCCAGGAGGGTGTTGCAGTATATTCAGATTATTTATCTGATAACTATTATCTTATCCACCCATCGATGGCAGGAGCTGCAAATTGTGCCAAATTAAGGGCTACCGCCCGCCAGCAATGGTTTGGCCAGGCTGACGCGCCACAGCTGCAAACGCTGAGTTTTAACACCTCTCTTGGCCAGGATTCTAATTCTGGTGTGGGAGCCATCATCCACAATGATAAGAACGGCTACCATTCGCAAACAGGCGCTAAACTTACGTATGCACACCACATTAAATTTTCGCGCAATGATTACGACCTGAATATGCTTTCATTTGGTATGAGTGCAGGTTTGGTTCAGAGCCGTTTAGATGAAACTGCTTTTCAGGAGTTTGACCCGGTTGTACAGGGAGGCGATGTGGTACGCGATTCTTACTTTAATGTGGATATAGGCGCTTCTTATCACTACCTGGATTTTTATGCACACTTTACCGCTAAAAATGTAATCAAAAGCAAAAGGGACCTTTATACCGATGTAGAGAGTTCAAACCTTAGCGCTTATTTAATAAGTACAGGTTATGTATTTGGCATTGCTGACGACACCTGGTCTCTTGAGCCGTCGATAATGTTCCAGACAATCAGCGAAACTAAGGAAAAAACAATCGACGTAAACCTTAAAGCATACCGCGAACTTGATTTCGGAAGGGTATGGGGAGGACTTTCGTACCGCAGGAGCCTTGAAGGCGCCCAGTACCAGAAGGATTTAAACGGTGATATCAAGGAACAATACATGCAGTATATTACACCTATTGTAGGTATCAACTATAAGAATTTTATGTTCGCTTACACCTATTCTTACTTAACAGGCGATGTGAAATTTGACAACAGCGGTTTCCACCAGATTACTATAGGTTTAAACCTTAATTGTAAAGATAAAAAACCTGACTGCCACTGTCCGGCGGTTAACAACTAGATGTAAAGCAGATATTATTAGTTCAGTCCCGATATAACTATCGGGACTTTTTTTTAACTTTTTTTAATTGATATGGCACTTATAAAAGAGGTAAGGGGCAAGTACCCACAAATTCCCGAAGACTGCTATGTGGCCGAGAACGCTACAATTATAGGCGATGTTACGCTGGGCAAGGAATGCAGCGTATGGTTTAACGCGGTACTAAGGGGCGATGTACATTTTATAAAAATAGGCAGCAAGGTTAACATACAGGATGGCGCCATTATACACTGCACTTACCAAAAGCACCCTACCACGATAGGCAACAATGTATCTATAGGGCATAACGCAATTGTGCATGGCTGTACGGTGCATGATAATGTACTTATAGGCATGGGCGCAATTGTTATGGATAATTGTGTAATAGAGAGCAACTGCATTATAGCTGCCGGTGCGGTAGTTACGCAAAATACCCGTGTAGAAAGCGGCACTATTTATGCCGGGATCCCCGCAAAAAAGGTGAAGGATATAAACGCATCTGATTTTGCGGGGGAGATAGGGCGTATATCAAACAATTATGTGATGTATGCATCTTGGCTAAAGGAGTAATATCAGAAATCTTTTTCTGCCACGGGAAATCCTTTTACAAAACTTTGCAGCACTTCGGGCTTGTAATTTGTATAAAATACCTGGCTGCTCTGCCGGGGGACGGTATTCAGTAGGCCGTTTTGTTGCAAAATAGCCTGCGTTTGCCGTGCCACGGCTTCACCCGAATCGATAATAGTTACGTTTTCAGGGAGTATTTTTTTAATCTGCGGGATAAGGTAAGGGTAGTGGCTGCAGCCCAGCACCAGGTAGTCGATATTAGCCTGCACCATGGGCTTGAGGTACTGTAAGAGCAACTCTAGCATTTCATCAGAATCTATGTGCCCTTCTTCAATAAGCGTAACGAGGTTGTAACCCACCTGTTCTATAACCTTTACATTTTTAAGGCCTGATACGGCCTTATTAAACAAGGCGCTGCTTAATGTGCCTTTTGTGGCCAAAATGCCTATAGCGCCCGTTTTTGTATTGATCGCAGCCGGTTTAATAGCCGGTTCAATGCCAATAAACGGCACGTTATACTGCGCACGCAGTTCGTTTATGGCATTTGTTGTTGCGGTATTGCATGCCACTACAATTAGCTTGGCACCCTGCTCCAGTAAATAGTCGGTATTTTTAAAGCTCAGTTCGATTATTTCGTCCTTGGGACGTTGACCATAGGGGGCATTTTTGCTGTCGGCAAGGTATATGGTGTCTTCGTTTGGCAAAAGGCTGTGTATTTCCCTCCATATAGAGGTTCCGCCTATGCCGGAGTCAAATATGCCTATGGGCTGTGCGCTTTTTTCCATAGGCAAATATAAAAAAAACGGCCTATAATAGAGTGCACCCAAAAAATTAGACAAATTTATAATTAAGTTTGATAATAATGAGCTCGGTAT
>NZ_JBKJHD010000043.1:0-2916 GCF_046613695.1 Flavobacterium sp. RHBU_24
CAGGCGTTTTGTAACAGTGCAACAGTGGCTAACCTTACCGCTACCGGCAGCAACGTGCAATGGTATGATGTTTCAACCGGTGGCACGTCATTAGTTTCAACAACCGCGCTTGCAACAGGTACTTATTATGTATCACAAACACTTAACAGCTGCGAGAGCGCGCGTACAGCGGTATCGGTTACTATCAATACTCCGGCTGCACCCACGGCTTCGGCACAAAGTTACCCCTACGGTTCTACTGTAACCAGCCTTGTGGCTACAGGCACTAACCTCCAATGGTATACTGTAAGCACGGGCGGCAGCGTGTTGCCTGCAAACACGGCGCTTACAGCAACTACTTACTATGTAAGCCAAACGGTAAATGGCTGCGAAAGTTCCCGCACAGCTGTTAGCGTTACCATAACCTATCCTATACGCTATGTAAAACCCTCAGCCAGCGGCACGGGCGATGGCACAAGTTGGGCCAATGCCAGCGGCAACCTGCAAAGCATGATAAATGCTGCATCAGTAGAACAGGTATGGGTGGCAGCGGGTGTTTATTATCCTACAGGTAGTGGTTACACAATGAAAAACAACGTGGCCATATACGGCGGCTTTGCCGGTAATGAAACCGCGCTCTCTCAGCGTAACTGGGCTACAAATGTTACCACGTTGCATGGCAACAACCAGCGCCGGGTAATATACAACAGCTTCGCCAGCACCACGCCGCTTACTGCCACTGCAGTGCTCGATGGCTTTACCATAACAGGGGGGTACAACACCTCAAATGGTGCCGGTGTATATAATGTTAATGCCTCGCCCACACTGACTAACCTGATAATAAGCGGCAACAATTCTGATTCCAGCGGTGGAGGTATGTATAACAATAATTCATCCCCGGCGCTAACCAATACTGCAATTAGCACAAATACAGCCGTTTCTAACGGGGGCGGTATATGCAATACCTCTTCGTCTTCCCCTACAATAACAGATGTAACCATAACTGATAATACCGCTAATAATGGTGGGGGTATGTATAGCAATGGTTCTTCCCCCGCCTTAACTAACGTAACCATAACCGGCAATACCGCTGCTGCTGCAGGGGGCGGTGTGTGCAACTCCTCAGCTCCCGCTATAATAACCAATGCCATCATTAGTGGTAACAGTGCGGCTAATGGCGGAGCGGTATATAATAATGCATCTGCCACTACAACAACCAATACATTAATGGCAGGAAATACAGTTTCGGCTACAGGCGGTGGAGTATATAACGTTGGCACTTCTACCACCACGCTTATCAATGTTACTATAAGCGGTAATGGCGGATACGGGATTTACAGCAACGGTTCAGGCAACATCCCTGTATTGCGCAACACTATTGTATACGGCAATGCAAATGGCGTGTTTAGCGGTACGCCTACTTATAATAACAGTTTAGTTCAGGGAATTACTGCTACCACTAACGGAAATATAAACGGCAGTACTAACCCTATGTTTGTAAACGCTCCGTCATATACGGGCGCGCCATTTACCGGTGGCGATTACAGCCTTTTAACCTGTAGCCCGGTGCTGAATACTGGCGATAACAGCTATGTCCCTTCAGGGATAACTACAGACCTTGCGGGAAATGCACGTATTTATAACACCACGGCGGATATGGGTGCTTATGAGCTGCAGCAACTGCCATCTACTCCTGCCGCCCCCACGGCTTCGCCTCAAAATTTTTGTAATAGCGCCACCGTCGCAAGCCTGGTAGCGACTGGCAGTAACCTGCAATGGTATACTGCTTCAACTGGTGGTTCGGCACTTGCATCAGCCACTGCGCTTGCAACAGGTACTTACTATGTATCGCAAACGCTTAACGGCTGCGAGAGCACACGGACAGCGGTAGCCGTAACCGTTAATAGTAATACAGCACCAACAGCTACAACCAACTCAACGGGTAACGCACTGTATTTTGATGGTGCAAATGATTATGTACAAACCACCGACTTCTCTCCTGTTACAATAAATGGAAGCTATACCGTTGAAGCATGGGTAAAGCCTGAAAATACATCAGGCGTATTAACAATACTTTCAACACGCAACGGTGAATATGCCTTTGATTTTAAACTTCAGGGAGGAAACCAGATACATGGCGACATAGGTAACGGTATCTCATGGATAACAACCACCGCCGATGCCGCTTTTACTTATACGGCAAACCAATGGCTACATATTGCCTACGTTGTTACGCCAACGGGCTACACTATTTACGCAAATGGCCAACTGGTTAACACCGGTACATACAGCGGTACACCGCTCTTTATTGATTCAACGCGAAAATTGATGATAGGGGCGGGAAGTGCCACAAGTGAGCTTTTTGCCGGAAGCATTGATGAGGTTAAAGTATATAACACTGCCCTTACGCAGGCACAGGTACAAACCGATATGGTTAGCACAACAGCTGTGCTTCCGGGAAACATAAAGTTTTATTACACCTTTAATAGCGGCACAGCCAATGGTTCTAATTCCGGGGTAACTACATTGTACGACCAAACCAGCAACGCTTTTAATGGAGCATTAAATAATTTTGCATTAAGCGGCGACACAAGTAACTGGATTGTAAGTAATGCAATAGGGACACAAACACTTTGTAATGGCGCTACAGTTGCCGACCTGACGGCTACAGGCAACGCTTTAAAATGGTATACCTCGTCAACCGGTGGTCCGGCACTTGCTTCGGCCACCGCGCTTGCAACGGGTACATACTATGTATCGCAAACACTAAACGGTTGCGAAAGTACAAGGGCGTTAGTGGCTGTAACCATAAACACCACAACACCACCAACAGCTTCGGCACAAACATTTTGTAATGGTGCCACGGTGGCTAACCTTACCGCTACCGGTACGGCATTAAAATGGTACAACGTAGCTTCAGGTGGTTTGGCACTTGCC
>NZ_JBKJHD010000044.1:0-2395 GCF_046613695.1 Flavobacterium sp. RHBU_24
TTTACATAACCCTCGGCACTGGCCTGTATGGTATAGGCCCTGTCGCAGTCTACACGGTAGCTTACCGCGCCTTTTGAGTCGGATGTGCGGGTTTCTATCACGTTGCCCTTGTCGTCTACAATGGCCACTTTAGCCGCTGCAATCGCTTTCCCGGTTTTGGCATCGCGTACCATTACTATGGCTTCTACGCCGCAAACAGGGGTAGCAAGGTAAATCTTGTCAAAGCCATCGCGGTTACTTGAGAAGAAGCCTACCTTTTTAGTATCGTTAAAGGTAAAGGCAAAATCATCTTTGTTTGAGTTTACCGGCAGGCCTACGTTTTGTGCCTCGGTGCCTTTTTTAAGGTCGATTACAAATACGTCAAGTGAGCCAAAGCCTTTCCTTCCGTCTGAAGAGAAGTACAGCTTTTCGTCATCGGTAATGTAGGGGAAGCTCTCCCGGCCTTCGGTGTTTACCTTAGGGCCCAGGTTTACCGGCTCGCCGTAGCTGTTGCCGCCTTTTATCTCTACCTTCCAGATGTCGTTGCTGCCGCCCATCGAGCCTTCGCGGTCTGAGGCGAAGTACAGCCATTTGCCGTCTTTGCTGAGCGCGGGGTTGCCCGTGCTCCAGGTTTTGCCGTTAAAGGGCAGCTCCTCGATGTTTTCCCACTTGCCGCCGTTCTTTATGGCCCTGTACAGGTATACCTGCCCCAGCTTACTGTTGTTTTCTTTGTCTTTTACAAACTGTTTCTTCTCTTTAAAGCTCTCGCTGGAGAAGTACATGGTGTTGCCATCGGCCGTTACTGCCGCGGGGCCGTCGTGCCACTTGCTGTTGATGTCGCTTACCGGTACCGGCTCGCTTATGGTGCCATCGGCATTATAGGTGGCCTGGTAGAGGTCAAGGAACGGCTCATCGTTTGCACCATAGGTTTTCCTTGCGGTGTTGCGTGCGCTGGTAAAGTAAAGGGTGTTGCCATTGGTAAGCACTGCCCCAAAAGAGCCGTATTTCTTATCGTTGATGTCCAGCACTTTTTCATCAAAGAGCTTGGCCTGGTTGCGCAGCTTTGGCAGGTAGTTAGGGTCCTGCTTAAAGGTAATGGCCCTCTGGTCGTTTGGCGCCAGCTTTGCAAACTGCTGCAGCTGGGCGTTGGCCTCCTCATACCTGCCTTCCGCTTTCAGCATCTGGGCATATTTGTAGTAGGTCTCGGCATCCTGCGGGCTTTTAATGGCCTCGGCATACCATTTCGCGGCTTCCTTGCTGTTAAACATGTTGTAGTAGCTCTCGGCAAGCTGCTTTGCTACATAGTTGTCTTTGTTTTTTACCTTAAGGTAGGCTTCGGCCGCGTCTACATATTCGTAGCGGGCATACAGCTTGTCGGCTGCCCTTGTAGCATCGCTTTGCGCCATTACTGAACCGGCTGCAAGCATAAAGCCAAGGGTGATATATAAATTCTTCATGGTCTTGTCTTGTTTGTCGCTTTAGGTTAGAAATAACGTGGTGAACGTGATACTTTTTTCGGGAAGTTCAAATCAAAAAGCAGCATGACCTCATGTGATGCCGGTGTGGTTACCTTAAGGTCGCTCACAATGTGGTCATAGGCGTAGCCTATCCTCAGGTTAGGGGTTATGGCATAGTTTACCATACCGCCCCACGAGTCGTCCAGCCTGTAGGTAGCGCCTATCTCAAACTTCTCGAAGAACAGGGCGTTCAGCGAGCCGTCGATACTCGGGTCTACACCAAAGGCAGATTTTACCATAAACGAAGGCTTCAGCTTAAAGTTATCGTTTACCTGGAATACATAGCCTCCCGTAAGGAAATAATGCGATACCTCTGAACCAAACTGCTGCTCACCGTTTACATCCCTGAAGTCAAGGTGCTTGCTCTTTAGCATGTTCGGTACCGAAAAAGCCACATAGTAGTTATTGGTATAATAGAACACCCCGCTGCCGATATTAAAATAGGTATTGTTGATGTTCTGGCTAAAGGCCGGGTCATTGTCATCCGGTACATAGCCGTTGCCGATATCGTCAAAAAGCCCTACTTTGTGGAAGGTGGCTCCCGCTTTTAAGCCCAGGGCAAGCCGGTGCTCCCCGCCAAGGTTAAGCGTATAGCTAAAGTCGGCATATACATTGGTCTCATTCACAGGGCCTATCTTATCGGTAATGGCCGATAAGCCAAGCCCTACATTCTTGCCCACCGGGCTGTGCCCGCTAAAGGTACCCGTTTCGGGGGCACCGTCTACATCAACCCACTGCTTGCGGTATAAAAGGCCAAAAGCCAGGTTTTCTTTACTCCCCGCATAGGCCGGGTTGATTACGTTCATGTTATACATGTACTGCGTGTAGTGCGGATCCTGCTGGGCCATCGCGTCACTTAGCCCTGCTAATGCCAATAATGCCGCCAGGTATAGTTTTTT
>NZ_JBKJHD010000045.1:0-1520 GCF_046613695.1 Flavobacterium sp. RHBU_24
CGGAGCTTGTGGAGTGAGGCAATCTTATAGGGTCATTGATAGAAGCCTTGTGAGATTGCTTCGTCCCTCGCAATGACGGCGCGTGAAGAAAGAGATAGTAACAATTGTTACACACTGTACCCGTCAACTTCATTGCTCGCGCCAGCCAGGAGTACTACTTCGGAAAATTAAATGACAGCCAGATTAGAAAAAATGTTGTAATAAGTGACGATGTTACTGAACCCCAAAACAAACCCCAGCTTGCCTGTTTAATTTTTAAGTTTTTAGTTGTCAGCATAACAGATAGGCCAACCATTCCGCAGCCAATAACAATAAAGTAAATAAGTACTGTACTATCCAGCAATTTTAGTCCTACGATTAGTGAGAACTGTAGCATTATTGTAATGAGGTATATAGCTGTTTTCATTTATATATTGTAGGAGCTTTGCATGCGTATGTACGAGGTGCGTGAAGAAAGCAACGCTAGCATGTTTTTACATACTGTACCCGTTGCCGTCATTGCGAACGGAGGAACGGAGTTTGGCAATCTGATTATTATGAGGCACGAGCGGGACGCTCGCGCCAGCTGGGGTAGGACTATTCTTGATAATCATTAAGTAACGAACCATAAGTTCTTACTATTAGTTTTATATCAATATCGAATTGATCTAAAAAATCTTTTATATCTGCTCTTCTAACATATTTTGGATTGTCAAAAACTAATACAATAATAAGTTCAACTTCCTTGTCTTTAAACAAGTAGTTAAATTTTTTTAATTTTAAAATATATTCTTGAATTGATGACAACAATGGCTTTAAAGATTTTTGTGATTCCCAATATTTTATTTCAGCGACTAAGATTTTATCTTGCGTCGATGAATAAGCATCTAAATCTAAAACTGTATCGTTAGATAATAATCTTTGATTAGTTTTAAATAAAGTTTTGTATTGTAATTCTAAATCTTTTACAACCCATCTTTCCGCATTTTTAATCTTTTTGGATAATTCTTCGACTTCATCCACTTCATCTTTAGCTGAATCTTCACTCGTATTTCCTGGATTAAAATTATCGTCTAAATTTTCGACATCTATTTCTGCCTGCTCAGCAGATTCTAATAAGTCGATTTCTTTTTGTTGTTTTTCTTTAATCTTGTTGAGACTTAAAGTTTCTATAAATCCTTCATCATTTCTAAAATCACTAGGTGAATACAGTTTTTCATGATGATTAACAACTAAATATATAAATACAATTAGTATAATTATTGGAAATGTGATTATAAACCAAATTAAAGGCAAGCGCTCATTGGCAGAATTAAGATTTTCTATACTTGTACTTAGTACTAAACAAGCAAACCCATATATTAAGGAAATAAATAAACCTATTATTCCTAATGGATTCTTAGTTAGCCCTGTGGAATTTTTCATAAAGTCGTTAGTAGTTCTCATTACAATTCGTATGAAATATTATAACTGGTTGATTTTATAAAAGTAAGTAAAACATTTCAATGTCAATATTTATTACAAAAAAACGCCCCCAATCC
>NZ_JBKJHD010000046.1:0-1303 GCF_046613695.1 Flavobacterium sp. RHBU_24
TGCTGGACATCCGTGTAGAGCCGCTGCCGCAGCTTACCGCCCCTACGGCAGATGACCTTACGGTATGCGATACCAACGGGCAGGGCTATGGTGTTTTTGACCTTGACGCGCTTACCGAAGGCATGGTAAACAACGGTGTAGACATAACGGTAGCCTTTTACCTTACGCGGCCGGATGCCGAGAATGGCCTGAACCCGATAACCAATACGGGCAGCTACCAGAACGAGGTCGCCCAGACCCAGACATTGTATGTGGTAGCCACCAATACGGTAACGGGCTGCCGCTCTGAAGTGCTCCCTATCACCCTTGTGGTAGCCCCGGCGCCACTGAGCGTGAGTGTGGATGACCTTACCCAGTGCGACGACACCGATGACGACGGTGGAGACAACCATATGGTATTTGACCTTACCCAGCAGGATGCAGCTATAGAAACCCAGTTAGGTGCCGCCGCGGGCACCCTTACCATACACTACTTTACGGATCCCGGCTATGCCGACGAAGGCATGCCGCGCATTACCGTGCCGCAAAGCTACAACGGTACCGACGGTGAAGAGATCTGGGTACGCGTAGAAGACCCTGCTACCGGGTGCTACCAGGTAACCAGCTTCCTGCTGCACATCCACAAGCCGCTGGCGCTGGGCAACCCTGCCACGCTCACCCTGTGCAACGAGGCATTGCCCAACAGCACCCCGGGCAACCCCGGCAGCCCTTTAAACACCACGGAGTTTGACCTTACGGTACGTCAGGACGACATCCTTACGCCTTACGGCATTGGCTCGGGCCATGTGGTAGAATACTTTGAGATGGACCCGCAGTCAGCAGGCGCCACCCCGATACCGGACCCTACAGCCTATACAAACACCGCGAACCCGCAAACCCTGTATGTGCGTGTAACCACGCCGCAGGGCTGTGAGAGCTTCGCGTTCCTAACCATACGGGTAACCCCGCTGCCTACGCCTAACACCACCCCGGACCCTCTGGAGAAGTGTGATGACAACACCCCGGGCGACGGCTTAGAGGAATTTGACCTTACGGAGGCCGATAGCGACATCCGCAACCATGAAAACACAGCCGTACTGCAGTACTACACCACCGAGGCCGCGGCCTGGCTGGGGGATACCACAGACACCACCACCTATATTGCCACACCGGGGGCCTATACCAACAGCACCCCATGGGCAGAATCGGTATGGGTACGGGTAACGCTTACCGGCTCAGAGCCAAACGACCCAGCCTGCGCGCAGGTAGTAGAGCTGCCACTTATAGTTAACCCGCTGCCGCCGGTAACCAACGCGCTGGGGGC
>NZ_JBKJHD010000047.1:0-1273 GCF_046613695.1 Flavobacterium sp. RHBU_24
TGTAGGCTTCCCCTTTTTAGTACGCTTTAAAAGTATAAAAAATACTGATATTTCTAATCTTATGTTTCCAACAGTTGATGAGCTGAGTTTAGCGAAGGCGTAGCCGTAGCGGAACGAGGCTCATCAACTGTATTGTTTTTTATCCTATAGGCTGCCGGACTGATTCCTCCTAATGCATCATGAGGCCTGTGGTTATTGTAGTCCTGAACCCACTGGTGGCTGACTTCCCTTATATCATCAATGCTTTCAAAAAGATATGCATCAAGTACATTTTCCCTGTAGGTTTTGTTGAAGCGTTCTATCAGGGCATTTTGGGTTGGCTTCCCGGGCTGGGTATATTTAAATTCTATTTCCATTACCACACTCCATTCCTGGGCTAATTTAGCAACAAATTCCGGCCCATTATCCATTCGTATTTTTTTAGGCTTACCGTGGCGGTTTATAAGGTGTTTTAAAACCCATATTACCCTGCTGCTTTTGAGTGAATAATCTGTTTCAATAAATAAAACCTCTCTGTTGTAATCGTCAATTACATTAAAGCTGCGGAACTTCCTGCCGTCTGCAAGGCTGTCGCTCATAAAGTCAATGCTCCAGGTATGGGCAAAGACCCCGGGGATAACAATAGCTTCCTTTACCCTTGCAGGCAAACGTTTTTTTATCTTCCTGCGCAAAGGGAGTCCCAGTTGCTTGTACACTCTGTGCAGGCGTTTGTGGTTTATTTTATCACCACTATTGCGCATGCGATAATAACACTTCCAAAAACCTTCCCGGGGATGGTCTTTTGCAAAGCCTTCAAGGCGTTTTATAAGCTGGGCATCATCTTTTACTGACAGGTAAGACAAACTGCTTCGGCTGGTTTGTAAGAGGCGGCAAGCCTTGCTTTTGCCGTTGTGGAAAACACTAACCAGGTCGGTTACTATAGCTCTTTTATGGCAAGGCTTTAGAGCTTTTTTTCGATGATATACCTGGCCATGTCCAATTCCAGGGCAAGGTCGGCATACATGCGCTTGAGTTTTGCGTTTTCTTCCTCAAGGGCTTTTACACGCTTGAGCTCGCTGGCTTCCATGCCACCATAGCGCTGGCGCCATTTGTAAAAGGTAGCTTTGCTGACACCATGCTCACGACTTATGGTATCAACATCTTTGCCTGATTCAAATTCCTTCAGAATCTTGGCAATCTGCGTAGGTGTGAATTTACTGGTCTTCATAATTACAGTTTTAAAGTTAATAAAAATTCTACTTTTAAACTGTACTGTTTTTGGGGGAGCTTACAA
>NZ_JBKJHD010000048.1:0-1202 GCF_046613695.1 Flavobacterium sp. RHBU_24
TTAACCGGGCTCATTCCTTTTAAATTAAGTTTAATCCTATCATGATTATAGTATTGAATGTATTCCCTAATCTCTTTTTTGAGTTCCTTTATTGATGAATACTTTTTCAGATAGAACAACTCTGATTTAAGGATGCCAAAGAAGTTCTCTATAATAGCATTGTCCAGACAGTTACCTTTTCTTGACATACTTTGGATAATCCCCTTATCTTTCAATATTCGCTGGTATTGTTTCATTTGATATTGCCAGCCCTGATCTGAGTGTAGTATAAGCTTGGCATTGTCGCCTATTTTCTTAAAAGACTTCTTAAGCATATTGGTAACCTGTTCAAAATTTGGTCTTTCAGATAGTTCGTAAGTTATTATTTCTCTATTATACAGGTCAATTATAGGTGATAGGTATAATTTCTTTCCCTTTACATTAAATTCTGTTATATCAGTTGCCCATTTTTGATTTGGCTGTGATGCTTTAAAATCCCTTTGTAGTATGTTAGGTGCTATTTTTCCATACTCCCCCTTATAAGACTTATATTTCTTAATCCGTATTAGGCTCTTTAGCCCTAAAACTTTCATTAGCCTTAAGACAGTCTTATGATTAATAATAATCCCCTTCTGCTTGATGCACAAAGTAATACGGCGATAACCCATCCTGCCTTTATGGTTGTGGTATATCGACTTGATTATCTCTTTTATTTCACGATATTTATCATTAGCCTGACCC
Organism: Flavobacterium sp. RHBU_24; assembly: GCF_046613695.1. Taxonomy (NCBI): domain Bacteria; kingdom Pseudomonadati; phylum Bacteroidota; class Flavobacteriia; order Flavobacteriales; family Flavobacteriaceae; genus Flavobacterium; species Flavobacterium sp. RHBU_24. Next base: position 721 of record NZ_JBKJHD010000048.1, read on the forward strand.
TTTTTTTGATGATAATAGTAAGTACTCCTTGCCATATTCATATGATTTAGTAAAATGTCTAAATCATAATTATGCCTTAATTCCATTATGGCTTGCGCTTTTTGTTTTGCCCGGCTTCCTCGGCTTGAATTAAGGCCTGCAACTTTTTTAGAAGAGCATTTTCTGCACGTAAAGACTCTATTTCTAATAAAAGTTCTTCCTCCCTGGTCAGAGGTTTGTCTGATTTCTTTTTAGCTCTTTTATAAGTCATAATTTTAGGCCTGCCTCTTGGTTTATCTGATAAGCCCTCAACACCGTACTTATCAAATTGTTGCTGCCAGTTGATAATAGTAGAGTGACTCGGAATATTAAATTCTAAGCAGGCTTCACTCAAAGATAAAAACTTCTTACTAATAGAATTCAGAACCTTAAGTTTAAAATCTATCGTATAAAATTGATTTTCACGGGGAATTAAACCTTTATCACCTTGTTTATTATACAGA
>NZ_JBKJHD010000049.1:0-1115 GCF_046613695.1 Flavobacterium sp. RHBU_24
ATAGAAGAAGGGAAAGAAATAAAACCGAGTTCTGTCATTGGTCTAACAAGGCTGTTCGCAATGCTGGTTCCTTTCCCTCTCTGCTTGAAACTTGGACAGTTCATTAGGCCTTGGAGCCTGTAAGTAGGATTGATAAGTTCAGAGCAGTTCTTCTATCTACTTGTTTCTCTTAAAAACAAAATTATGGAAAAATCCTTTACCTATGTTGGTATTGACATTAGTAAGCTCACCTTTGATGTTGCCATTTTTAAAAGTGGGAAGTATCAACATTATAAGTTTGAAAATGAGACTAAAGGCTTTAAAGCGTTCTTAAAATTATTGTCTGAAGGCGATTGTTGTGTAATGGAAGCCAGCGGCCCTTATTATCTTAACCTGGCTTGTTTTCTTTTTGAGAACGCAATACCTGTTAGTGTTGTTAATCCTTTGGTAATCCGAAGATACTCTCAAATGCGTCTTATGAGGGCTAAAACAGATAAGAAGGATGCAAGTATTATAGCTGATTATGGTAGCTCACAACAACCTGTATTATGGAATAAAGAAGAGAGTTATGTATTAGAACTAAAGCAAATGCAGGCTTATACTGAGCAACTGAATAAAAGCAGGACGGGTTTTATGAGGCAAATGCAGGCGTTTGAAGCTAATCCTGTACAGAGTAAAGCGGTAATGAAAAACCTGAAAAAACAGATAGAAGGCTTGGAAAAACAATTAGCACTTATTGAAAAAGAAATGGTAGCACTTGTTGAAAAACATCATCAGGAGCAGTTTAAACAGCTAAAGAGCATACCGGGTATAGGGCCAAAGACTGCTATGGCACTAATCGTGCTTAGCGGTGGGTTCACAAAGTTTAATAATGCAAAGCAATTGAGTTCTTATGTTGGTATATCGCCCAGAATTTTTGAATCAGGTACGAGCGTGAAAGGCAAAGCAAGAATCTGCAAAATGGGAATGAGTAGAATAAGAGCAATGCTATATGTATGTTCCTGGTCAGCAATAAAGAAAAACAAGGCTTGTAAAGAGACATTTGAACGTCTAACAGAAAAAGGGAAAGCTAAAAAGCTTGCCTTAATAGCTGTGGTAAACAAACTACTAAAACAAGCTTTTGCCATTGCAACAAG